>CAJADV010000515.1 GCA_903938575.1 uncultured Gammaproteobacteria bacterium | reverse complement strand
GTTCACCTCGCCCATCTGCAGGCACGACAACGGCGAGCCGCCCCGGGTGCTCAGGCACAGCGTCAGGTCGCTTTGCGGAAAGACCTCCAGCAGCAGGCCGTCTGGGTGATTGCGAAAGCGCGGCGAGCTTTCCAGATAGCCGATGACCTCGCGCACGAACTCGTCGTCGACGCCGGTGATATGTACCGGCAGCGCGAGGCCGAGTCGGCGGATGCTGCTGGGGTCCCACTCCAGCGCCTGCTCATAGCTGCTGAGAGCGATCTCGGTCTCGCCCATGCGCCAGGCAGCGTCGGCAATGCGGGCTGCCAGGCGCGCCTTGAGCAGCACCTCCTGCGTCGGCAGCATGTTCATGGCGCGGCCGGCGTGTTCGATGGTCAGCAGATCCTGCCCGCGCTGTGCAGCGATCTCGGCGTGATAGGCATGGTAGTAGCCTTCGTTGAGGCTGAAGGCGCCCGCTGCCAGCGTCTCTTCGAGCACCGAGGACATCACGCCCTCGCCCATGATCGACACCAGCTCCGGTTCCACCCACTCGGGGATGTGCACGTCCAATGGGGCGTAGGGGCGCAGACGATTCTGCAACGTGGTGGTGTTGGCAAACAGTGCCGCCGCGTGCCGTGCCGAGCGCCAGGATTTGAAGCGCAGGCTCAATGCCTCGGCGCGCGCACTCAGTGATTCGGGGAAAGGCAGGATGGCCACTTCCTCGAGTTTCATCTCGTAGGCGGTCTGATTGGCGATGTGATTGATGAGCGCCGCGATGGAGTCTTTCTGCGCCTCGTCGGCACTGTAGGAACCGGTGCGGTCCGGCTGATTGAGTGCGGTGGCGCTGAGAGTCGCGGCGTCCTCGGGATAACCCGAGAGAATCAGCAGCGCGGCACTCACCAGAAAATGTTCCGCGCGGTTCATCACCCCGACGATGGGCTCCTGGTTATCGCGCCACACCAGCAGGCTGTCCAGCGCAGTGCGTGCCTCCTCGAAGCGCCCCTGGTTCATGTACAGGTAGAGCAGGTTGATCCACGGATCGCCGACGCTGTCCGGGTTCAGATGACTGGAGGCGCGGGTCAGGTAGTCTTCGGCCTCTTCCATGCGCAGCATGCTCAGCGCGACTTCGGAGGCGTTGAGCAGGTACACGGTATCGACCACTCCGCTCTCCTCCTCGGCGGCCGCATCCTCGTTGATGGATTTGTCGCAGGCTTCCAGTGACTCGGCAGGACGCAGGCTGGCCAACTCCACCGCGCACAGCGTGTTCCAGGCGCGGCTGCGTTCGCGTTCATCGTTGCTGGTGTTGAGCACGAGATTGGCGCTGGCGCGAGCCTCTTCCCATTTCTGCATCTTGATCAGCGGCCAGCCGCGAAACGATTCCACTTCCTGCCCGTACACCGCCTCGATCTTGTCGAGATAGTCGAGTGAGGCCTGCTGATCCCCCATCAGCTGATGGACATAGGATAGCTGTGAGAGAGCAAGGTAGTGCCACTCGGCGCCGCCGTCGGCCATCGCCCTTCCGAGCGAGGTGTAGTTGGTCAATTCTTCGGCGCGCGCGAGATGAAAAAGCCCGCGTGCCAGGTTGCCCTCGACACGGATCAGCACCTCGGCGAGAGCGAACTGCGCGGCGGCGGAGTTGGGTTGCTCGGCAATCCAGCGTTGCGCCAGTTCGCGTGCGCGGACATTTTCCTTGAGCGTGAGCGCGTCGCAGATCTCCAGTGCGCGCTGCTCGGTGATGCCGAGCATGCCGAAGCACAGCGTCGGTGTGCCGGGGATGTCGAAGCCGTCGAGGTCGTTCTGGGCAAAGGCAGGCGCCGCCACCCAGCCGAGCAGAAGAGCGACAAGCAATCCCATTCTTCTGCAACAGTCGATGCGCCCCTGTGGGAGCGGGCCGTGCCCGCGATCAGCCGTGGCACGCTGCCACAGTGACAACAGACGCGACAATATCCCATCGCGGGCAGGGCCCGCTCCCACAGGAGGCTCGTCGCGGGCGGGGCCCGCTCCCACAGGAGGTATGTTAGGCGAGGGGCGTGGCCTTGTCACTGCAGCGTCGTCCGCGCCAGTTGCTCCATGGGTTCGCGCATGCAGTCGTGCAGCACCTTGCCAAGATCGGCGACGCCGGGGGCCAGCTCGACACGGTGGCCAAGCACGCGCGGCAGCAGCGTCTCAATGTCCTCGGCGCTGACGAAGCTGCGGCCGCGCAGCGCTGCCAGCACCTGCAGGGCAGGCATCAGCAACACCATGCTGCGGGTGGAGTTGCCCTGCAGCACGCGCTCATCGCTCCGCAGGTTGCGGGAGATGTCCACCAGCGCGGTCTTGATGGCGCGCGCAATTACCACGTCCTGATCGATCGCCTCACGGGCCATCAGTACCTCATTGCGGGTCACCTGGTGGAGTGAACCGTGAGCCCGCTGCTGACTCTGATCCCGGCGGGTCTTGTAGGTGTCCAGCACGTCCAGTTCGGCGTCGCGTTCGATGTGTTTCATCGTGATCTTGAACAGGAAACGGTCCAGCTGCGGCGTGGGCAGCGGGTAGGTGCCGACCAGATCGAGCGGGTTTTGGGTGGCGATCACGAAGAACAGTTTGTCGAGATGGTAGGTGGTGTTGTCGACTGTCACTTGCTTCTCGCCCATGGCCTCCAGCATCGCCGACTGCACCTTGGGAGAGGTGCGGTTGATTTCGTCCGCCAGCACGACGTGCGCGAACAGCGGGCCGTGGCGGAAGTGGAAGCTGTTGGTGCTGGTGTCGAACACCGAGCCGCCGGTCACGTCCGAGGGCAGCAGATCCGGGGTGAACTGAATGCGGCGGAACGGCACGATGGCGGCCGCGACATCGTCGGCCTGGTCTTGCAGTGGCGTGATGATCGCCTCGCCCAGCGCCTTGGCCAGCGTGGTTTTGCCGGAGCCGGGGAAGTCTTCCAGCAGCACGTGGCCATCGGCGATCAGCGCGATGATCGCCAGCTCGATGACATCGTCACGCCCCAGCACCTGGCTGCGCACGGCGTTGCTCAGGCGGTTCAGGACCGCGACAGCCTGTTGCAGGCGCGCGGATTGAGCGGACACGGCAGTGGGGCTGGAAGTCGCTGGTGCCGCGCCCTGGTCGGTGGCTTCTGGCAATGCGGTGTTCTCTTCTGTGAGTGGTGCTGTGTTCGCGCTTGTGGCTTCCAGGGTCATTCAGGGTCTCCGGACTGCTTGGGTTTCGCTAAGGTCTGTGTTTAAGGCTGAGAGATTGGGTGGACGTCAGGTCAATGTGTCCTCAGCCAGGCAAAGGGATCGAGGAAGGCGAGCACGCGCTTCCACCAGGGAGTGTGGCTGCCGATCTCTGCGCGGATGCGGTTTTGCAGGGCTAGCCAGTCGGGGGTGGCTGTCGGTGCAGCGTGATCCTGAGCCTGATCGGGAGCGTGTGCTAAGGGCAATCGCGAGCGGGGCTCGCTCCCACAGGGGCCCAGGGCGGCGTAGAGGTGGGAGGCGGTCATGGTGGCGAAGGATGGGGTCATCGTGCTGAGGCGGCGCGCGAAGGCTTCGCGGCTCTCGCCATAGCGGCGGCGCTCACCCAAAGCCGAGAGCATGTCCAGCGTCGCGCGGTAGCTAAGGCGGTAGTGCAGGGCAGGGTCGGCAAACTGCGGTGCGCGCAGGCGGTAGATCTTCACGGC
>CAJADV010000514.1 GCA_903938575.1 uncultured Gammaproteobacteria bacterium | reverse complement strand
GCACTTGCCGCGAGTCGTTCGCGTCGTTGCGCGAGCGCCGCGCGCATTGCGCCCTGGAGTCGCCGCTGGAGCTGGCCGAGCAGGCGCTCGCGGTCGCCCAGGGTTGCGGCGGGATTGCGCACGCCAAGTCGTGCGCGCACGGCGCCCAGGCGTCGCTCGGATTCCCGCAGCCGCTGGCGCAGCGCGCCGCGCAGGCGTACCTCCAGTTCGTCGAGGCGCTGGGCCTGCTCACGCAGACGCGCACCCGGGTGGCGAAGGCGTCGCGACAGCCACTGCACGCGCTCGGTCGACCGTGCGAGCCGGCGCGTCGTGACTTGATGCAGGCGCAGCCGCTGTGCCCCGAGCAGAGCAAGCAGCTGGTCGCGGTCCGGGCTGATCAGCTCTGCCGCCGCCGAGGGTGTGGGCGCGCGCAGATCGGCGACGAAATCCGCGAGGGTAAAGTCGGTTTCGTGGCCTACGGCCGAGACCACGGGCAGCGCGCTGGCGTGGATGGCGCGGACCACGGCTTCCTCGTTGAACGCCCACAGGTCCTCGATCGAACCCCCGCCGCGGCCGACCAGCAGCACGTCGAGTGGTGGCTCGAGCGTGCTGGCAAGGACGTTGGCATTGTTGATGGCGAGCGCGATCTGGCGCGACGCATCGGCGCCCTGGACCAACACGGGGAACACCGTGACCCTGAGTAAGGGATAGCGTCGCGCCAACACCGTGAAGATGTCCTGCAGCGCGGCGCCTGCCAGCGAGCTCACCACGCCCAGGTGCGCTGGAAAGGCGGGCAGGGGGCGTTTGCGTGCCTCGTCGAAAAGGCCCTCTCCGGAGAGTCGCAGGCGCAGCGCCTCGAGTGCACGCTGCAGGGCGCCGAGACCCGCAGCCTCCAGTTCCTCCGCGATCATCTGGTACTCGCCACGTGCGGCGTACAGGCTTATGCCGCCGCGCACCAGCACGGAGTCTCCGTTGGTCGGTCGCAGACGCGCGCGGATGTTGCGGCCGCGGAACATCGCGCAGCGCAACTGAGCACCCGCATCCTTCAGGGTGAAGTACCAGTGCCCCGAGGACGCAGCCTGGAAATTGGAGATTTCCCCCTCGACCCACACGGAGGGCAGGGCGCCTTCGAGCAGGCGCCGGCTCGCCTCGTTCAGTTGCGACACGGTGAGGACGCGGCGCGAGTCATCATCGCGGGACATTGATTTCGCTCCGGGTGTCGTTCAGGCAAAAAGCAGGCGTGCGAGCCGCGAGCGTTGGAAAGGCCGCCACGCGCCTTCGGGCTGCGCCAGGCGGTCAGCCAGCAGATACATCACAGCGGCGTTGTAGCCGAGACCTACATGGCTTGCGCTGACGCGGATGTTCTGGGTGAGTGGGGTTTCGCGTTCACGCGCCACCTGATGGGCCACGATGCCGTCGCTCTCGCTGTAGATGGCGGTGCAGGGCAGGCCCGGCGGAGGCTCGACCATTCGCGCGATGCGCTCGCGCAGCTCCTCGCTGTCCAAACTGGTCTCGGTGGCCATCTCGTAGAGTCGCCAGATCGTCGTCGCCTTGGGCTGGCCGCCGATGGGGCTGCCGAGCGTGATGACCTGGCGGACGTGCTCGGGGCAGGCGCGGGCGAGTTCGCGTGCCAGCACCCCGCCAAGACTCCAGCCCACCAGGCTCACAGTGCGACCTTGCCGGCGCACGATGGCTGCGAGGCGTTCGGCGAGGCGGTTTTCGAAATCCGGGTCGGAGGCGCGGAGGCCGAGGTTGCGTCCCAGTCCCCAGCCCTGTGCGTCGTAACCCCAGGCGCCAATGTAATAGCGCAGCACCGATGTCGAGCCGTCGGCACCCATAAAGCCCGGCAGCACCATCACCGGGTGCCCGTCGCCACCGCGTGCGCGCCGCAGCCATGGATGCGCGAGCAGCAGGGCGTTCAGTTCGAGAACGAAACGTCCCGGCTCGGTGAGCGCGTAGACGAGGCGTGGTTGCGGCGGTGTGCTCTGGTCCGTGCGCATCGGGGCCTCTCTGGATCTGACACGGAGTGTAGCGCCCGCGAGTCGCTGCGACATCCCGTGTTCAGTCGCGCGGTGGCAGGAGAGTGGCGGCCAGTACCGGCAGGGCGGTTTCGACCCGCAACACGCGCGGTCCCAGCGAGCAGGCGCTGAAGCCGGCTTCGCCTAACAGGCCGATCTCGTAGTCGGTGAAGCCGCCTTCCGGGCCGATGGCCAGTGTTACGGGGGCGGGCGCGGCGGTAGCCATCGCCGCCGCGCCGGGGTGTGCCACCAAGCGCGTGCTGCCGGCGGCAATCGTGGGCAGTTCGTCCTGGACGAAGGGTTTCAGGCGCGGGCGCAGTTCCACTGCGGGCATGACGGTATCGATGGCCTGTTCAAGCCCCGCTGCGCAGTAATCGCGCAGCCGTTCCGGCACGAGCAGCGGGCTCTGCCAATAGCTTTTCTCGACGCGCGTGGCGTTCAGCAGCCAGATGGCCTTGATGCCCAGTTCGGCTGCGGAGCGCAGGACACGGCGCAGCATTTTCGGGCGCGGCAGTGCGAGCAGGAGTGTCAGCGGCAGTGGCGCAGGCGGCGGGTCCCGCAGGTCGAAGGCAAGGCTGGCCACGCCCTCGTTCACCTGCTCTACCGTTGCCGTCCCGATGCGGCCGTCCAGCAGGCCTACGCGCAACTGGCGACCCGGGGCGGGTGGCCAAAGCCCCGCGCGCGGTGGGTAGCGGGAGACGTGGATCAGGGCTCTCCCGGGTGTTGTGATTTCCTCCGGGTGCAGCAGCAGCAGGTTCATCCGTCGATGCGGCGCGCGTGTAGATCGTAGTCATCCGCGCCCGTCACCTCGACGCGTACCAGCGCGCCCTGCTGCAGCCCTGCCGCATCGGCAATGTGCACGACGCCGTCGATCTCTGGTGCGTCGGCGTGCGAGCGGGCTGTTGCGGCGCCGTTCTCTACGCGGTCGACCAGAACCTCGATGTGCCGGCCCACACGCCGCTGGAGTTTCTCGGCACTGATCCCGGATTGCAGCTCCATCAATTGCTGCCAGCGCTCCTCCTTGACCTCCTCCGGCACGGCGCCGGGAAGCGCATTTGCAGGTGCACCGTCCACCGGGGAATACTTGAAGCAGCCGACGCGGTCGAGCTCGGCTTCGTCCAGGAAGTCGAGCAGTTCCTCGAAGTCCTCATCAGTCTCGTCGGGGAAGCCCACGATGAACGTGCTGCGGATCGCAATGTCCGGGCAGACTTCGCGCCAGCCTTGGATCCGCTCGAGCACCGCCTCGGCATGCGCCGGACGCTTCATGAGCTTCAGGATGCGGTGGCTCGCATGCTGGAAGGGGATGTCGAGGTAGGGAACAATCTTGCCGTCGGCCATCAGGGGAATGATGTCGTCGACGTGCGGGTAGGGATAGACGTAATGCAGGCGCACCCATGCTCCCAGACTGCCGAGTGCCTCGCAGAGCTCCTTCATGCGCGTGCGTAACGGTCTTCCCTGCCAGAACCCCGAGCGGTATTTGAGGTCCACGCCATAGGCGCTGGTGTCTTGCGATATCACCAGCAATTCGCGCACACCTGCCGCCACCAGCCGCTCGGCTTCGTCCATCACCTCGCCGATCGGTCGGCTGACCAGATCACCACGAAGCTGCGGAATGATGCAGAAGCTGCAACGGTGATTGCAGCCCTCGGAGATCTTCAGGTAGGCGTAATGACGCGGGGTGAGTTTGATGCCCTGCGCGGGCACCAGATCGAGGAAGGGATCATGGCTGCGCGGAGGTGGCGGCAGGTGCTGGTGCACGGCGCCCACCACCGCCTCGTAGGCATGCGGGCCGGTCACGGCAAGGACCTGCGGGTGCGCGGCGAGGATCTCCTCGGCTCGGGCTCCCATGCAGCCGGTGACGATCACGCGACCATTTTCTTTCAGGGCCTCGCCGATTGCGTCGAGGGATTCCTGTTTCGCGCTGTCGATGAAGCCACAGGTGTTGACCACCACCACGTCGGCGTCGACATAAGTGGGGACCAGCTGGTAGCCGTCCATGCGCAACTGGGTGAGGATGCGTTCCGAATCGACCAGTGCTTTCGGGCAGCCGAGGCTCACGAAGCCGATCTTGGGGGTGCTCATCGGCGTGTCCGCGGCGAGTGAAGATCGCCCATTGTAGCGGAGAGCGGGCGTTCAGAACCGCTGGGCGCCGTGGGCGCCGTGGTCGCGCACGCGCAGGCCGCAGTCGCGCAGGCGCATCAGCAGCTCGCGTCGTTCCTCGAGCCCGAGAAATCCGCCGATATCCACCTTCTCGCCCCTGCTGCAGAGCGAGATCCGCGGCGGATCATTGGGATAGGGCGCATCGTGCACGGACACGCTTGTCTCACCGGTTGTGAAGCGCCAGTGGCGCTGCGGGCGTTCCACGCCCTTCTCGATCGCGAGCACCGCTCCGTCCAGGGTGATCACCTCCTGGTGACTGCACTTGCGGTTCACGAACCAGAGTGCCGCGCCAAGCACAAGGAGTTCGACGCCCGCGAAGGGGAGGATCATCCAGGCGCCGGCGAGTGCGAAACCAACGGTAATCAGCAGCGAGTGCGCCGCCACCAGCAGCCACAGCAAACGGTTGGCACGCCAGTCCGCGGAGCGATTCGGACGCAGGATGATCAGGCCTTGTCCGTCATCGAGGCTCACCGAGACCACGTGGCTCCCTCCGGGTCGATTGAGATTGGGTGCGCCTTCATTCTAAGCTCCAACCCACCCCTCTGGAAAAGAGCGCGACCATGGCCGAAACCCTGCGTCTGCTGATCGATCCGCATGAGCTCAATGCCTTGATGGCGGGCTCATGGCCGCCGGTAGTGGCCGACTGCAGGTTCCTGCTCGGGGATGCCCAGGCCGGCGAGCGTGCCTATACCCAGTCCCATCTGCACGGGGCACATTACCTTCACCTCGACCGTGACCTCTCTGGTCCGCGCGGGATTACAGGCGGGCGCCACCCGCTACCGGATGCGACTGCCTTCGGTGCAACGCTGGCGCGGATCGGACTTGCGGAAGGCCAATTGCTGGTCGCTTACGACGACTCCCGTGGTGCCTATGCCGCCCGGCTGTGGTGGCTTGCACGGTACTTCGGCCACAAGGAGGTCTGTCTCCTCGACGGTGGCTGGTCGGCTTGGTGCGATCAGGGTTTGCCGGTGTCCGCGGACATTGCTTTGCCGCGTGCCGGCTCACGGTTCCTGCGTCCTGCCACTGAAATGGTCGTGGATTTCGAGGCTCTGGCCGACCCGGCCGTGCGGCGGGAACTCTGCCTGATCGACGCCCGCGACCCGCCGCGTTACGCAGGTGTCGAGGAGCCCATAGACCGCGTCGGTGGACACATCCCGGGGGCGATCAACGTGCCGTGGGGCGGAGCCGTGGGCGTTGATGGGCGTTTTCTCGGGCCCGCCGCGCAGCACGCGCGATGGGAGCCGTCAGCCGCCGAGCCAAGGGTGATCTACTGCGGGTCCGGCGTGACGGCTTGCGTCAATCTGTTTTCGCGCGCACTGGCCGGCTATGACTCTGACCGCCTGTATCCAGGCAGTTGGAGCGACTGGTGTTCGCGAGATGATGCCCCGATTGCGACGGGAGCCGACCCCGGCTAGGCAGTGCCCGCCGTCCAGAGTTCGCAGGCCGCTCGGAACTCGTCGCAGCGACGGTGGTAGTTGGCGGTGGTTTTCGGCATCGGAACGCGCGCCCCGGCAAGATATTCGATCACCTTTTTGCCTTCGGCGAGCAGGCGCAGCGCCTCCTCGGCGAGACGGCGCTGCTCCAGGGGAGCATCCTCCGGCAGCGCGGGCCTGAAGTCTGCCACATCCTCTCCGGCTGCCACGAAGCGCGGCCAGACGCGGAAGATCACCCGATCGCTGCGCATGGTTTCGCTCTCGAGCTTGGCCGCGGCGGAGAGTTCCTGCAGCAGCGGACCGATCGCCTTGAAGCCCGGCAGGCTCATGAAGCAGCTTTCCATCTTGCCAGCGAGACCGTCGATGTCGCGCATGGCCCGCGCGATCTTCATGTAACGACTCTCGTAGACCGTGGCGATTGGCAGGGTGAAGGCCTTGAAGGGTTCTCCCCAGAGCTCGTCGATGCCTTCCTCGCCGCTGTAGTGTTTGACAAAATGCCCGAGTTCCAGCGCCTCGCGGAAGCAATCGTCGCACTGGCGCATCAGTTCGTTGTCCATGCTGATGTGCACGCCGACTTCTTCTAGTCCAACGATGGTGGTGAAAAGGTCGGTGGCGCGGTTGAACAAGGCACCGGCCAGCATGGCCGCGTTTACGCGCTTGCGTGCCGGGTCGGTCTCGGTCTGCCATGCCTCCCGGGCAGACTCGAGTTTTCTCCCGGGTGTGTTGATGCCTTCCTCGGTGTGGTGGAAGGCCCGTTTGGTCATCTGGTCGATGAGGCGTTTTTTCTCGACCAGGGAGTTCTCCGGCGGTGCGTAGTACCGTATCCAGTACCCGTCGTAGAAGATCACGGGCTTGCCGTCGATGAGATCCAGCGTGCCTTCTTTCACTGCCTCGTTCATGCCTTGGCGGCGCCTGACGCCGAAGTTGCCCTGAAGGCGGCATCATAAACGCACCGTTCTTCCCGCGCCTCTCCGGGTTGGCGCCGCCACAACTTTTCCCGAAGCGCCGCCACAGCCGGCCCCGGTGGTGGGCGTGCTTGGAAATCCGGGCGCCAAACCCTATGCTGTGGCCCTGTTTCGAGAACGAGTGCAATCAAGCGCTCTGGTGCGGCCCCGCTTCCGGGCGCGCGCCCCCCCGGAGGAACCATGGAGGCTGCCAGAACAGCGAGGAACCGCGGGCGCGTCGAGCGCCGTGATTCGCGGCAATACCTGACCTTCGCGCTTGCCGGCGAGGAATACGGGGTGGATATCCTCCGCGTACAGGAGGTCAAGGGCTGGACACCCGTTACCCGGTTGCCAAGGCTGCCTCCCTTTGTCTCCGGCGTGCTCAATCTGCGTGGCGCCATCGTGCCGATCATTGATATGCGTGCCCGCTTCGGGCTCGAGCAGGCCGAGCACGGCCCCACCACGGTGATCATCGTGATCAATGTGGGTGATCTGAGCGAACAGCAAGCCGCCGGCATCGTTGTCGACGCTGTGTCAGATGTCATCGACGTCGACAACGCGGAGGTGAAGCCGCCGCCGCGTTTCGGCACCACGCTCGATTCGTCTTACATTCGCGGTCTCGCCGAGGTAGGTGAGAAGATGGTCATGCTGCTCGATGCGGACCGCCTTCTCAGTCAGGAGGAGTTGCAGGGACTCAAGGCGGCGGTATAGAGCTGCTTTGTGAGGGTTGTTCCTCACTTGCGGGCATATGAGTCGGCCGGTTAAGGCACAGGCAGCAACAGCGGGAGGACGGACATGGCGAATATCCTGGCCGCCGATGATTCGGCGTCCATGCGACAAATGGTGGCTTTCGCTCTCGGCAACGCCGGGCATACCGTCGTGTCGGCGACGGACGGTGCCGAGGCCTTCGAGCGAGCGAAGGAGCAGAAGTTCGACTTGGTGCTCACGGACGTGAACATGCCGCTGATGGACGGCATAACCCTCACCAGAGAGCTGCGGACACTGCCGGCCTACCGCTTTGTACCGATCTTGATCCTCACTACCGAGGCCGGGCCGGAGCGCAAGCAGGAAGGCAAGGCCGCCGGTGCGACAGGTTGGATCGTCAAACCTTTCAACCCAGACCAGCTGATTGCGGTCGTCAAGAAAGTGCTGGGCTAGGAGGCAGGATGGGGGGCAGCGAGGGAGCGGCGCCCGCACGCGTTAGGTCCGCGGAGGAAAGGTCTGCGTCGCGTGAGTTTCCGTTCAGTGACTCCGAGTTTGCGTTCATCCGTGAGTTGGTCGAGCAGCACGCTGCGATCAAATTGCCCGACACCAAGCGCCAGATGGTCTATGGGCGTCTCGTGCGACGGCTGCGCGATTTGCGACTCGGCTCCTTCGCAGAGTATGTGGCACTGCTGCGAGAGGACGCCGGCGGCCCGGAGTTCGTCAATCTGATCAATGCGGTAACCACCAATCTCACATCGTTTTTCCGCGAAAAGCATCACTTTGAGGTGCTGCGCGAGCGCGTGATCCCCGAGGTGATCCAGCGCAATGCTGCCAAGCGTACGCTCAGGGTTTGGTCGGCTGGCTGCTCCACCGGGGAGGAGCCCTATTCGATCGCGATGACCGTGCTGGAGAGCCTGCCCGCCTCCTCGGGGTGGGACGTGCGGATTCTCGCCACCGACATCGACACCAAGGTGCTGGCGACCGCAAGCGCGGGCGTCTACGGGGTAGATCGGATCCGCTCTCTGCCTGAGGAAATCACGCGTCGCGGGTTTCTCCGCGGGAGAGGCGCTGCGAGCGAGAGGGTTCGTGTGCGACCGGAGTACCAAGCGCCGATCACGTTTCGCCAACTGAACCTGATGGAGCCCTGGCCGATGCGAGGGCGTTTCGACTTCATTTTTTGCCGCAATGTGGTGATTTATTTCGACAAGCCCACCCAGCAGCGGTTGTTCGATCGCTTCGCCGACCAGTTGGTCGATGGTGGTTATGTGTTCCTCGGGCACTCCGAGACCATGCATAACCTGACGACGCGTTTCCGGCTCCTCGGCCAGACTGTCTACCAGAAAGTGCAATAGGCGCACTTATGCAAGATACAGCATCGAATAACCGCCGCCGTCTGACCTACGCAGGTGAGCCTCGTGTGCTCCCGGGTTATGAGCACGTCAAACGCTACTGGGATCCCACCCGCAATCAGTACGCCGCCAAGATCCTGCCCGGCGAGTACTACGTCACGGTGGAGAACGAGGCGATTACCACGGTACTGGGCTCCTGCATATCAGCCTGTGTGCGCGATCCGGTGTTCGGCGTGGGTGGCATGAACCATTTCATGCTGCCGCAAAGCGGTGGACGGGCCACGGATTCCTGGAACGATTCGCTCGTGAGCGCCTCAGCGCGTTATGGGAACGTCGCCATGGAGCACTTGATCACCGATATCCAGAAATTCGGCGGTGTGCGCGAGAACCTCGAGGTCAAGATCACCGGTGGGGGCAAGGTGCTTGCGATCATGTCGGATGTCGGCAGGCGCAACATCCAGTTCGTTCGCGAATACATCCGCACTGAGGGTCTGCGCCTGCTTGCCGAGGATGTGGGTGATGTGTACCCCCGCAAGGTCCTGTATGACCCCCGTACCGGGCGTGTCCAGGTGAAAAAACTCCGCACGCTCCACAACGACACGATCTACCGTCGTGAGGAGCAGTACATGGAGCGCCTGGTGCGGCCACCACAGCGCGCGGCACAGGAAGTATTCGGGGGCGACATCGAGTTGTTTTGATGCGATCGGCCCCGGGCAGATGCTGGTAGCGTTCCCATTGCGTGGCTTGCTTGGCTGGGGTATAGAGTAAGCAGTGAGATAAACCCAGAACACGGTCGGGCACGGCATGAATTCCCGACCAGCACTGACCGTTGGCTCATGCAAGATGGATCTGGCAGAGAGGCAGGCGGCGCCTCCCAGGCCCTCGGATCAGCTGGTGTCCTGATGGCTTTGATCTCTCTTTCCCGCAGCGATTCCAATGTGCCCGGTCAAATGACCATCCGCAATGCGGCGATCGCGTTCGCGTGTGTTGTTGCGGGGCTGTTGTGCGGCGCGCTTAGCTCGGTTCCGGGCGCCGCTCCACTACTGTGGCTCCCGGCCGGTGTCGGGCTCGCCGCTATGCTCGCATGGGGAAATCGGGCGTGGCCCGGGATTCTGGTGTCGGCAGTTCTCCTCGAATTCCTCTCCCTCAGGGACGCGTCGACTTCCCTCGCGCTTGCCCTGAGTTGTGCCCTGTTGACGGGTTTGGCTATTGCCTGCCAGACCACTCTCGCGGCAACTCTGGTCCGCGCCAGGGAGCACCAACCACTCCGGTTGGACTCGGCAACCGAGGTGCTGCGTTTCGGACTGCTCTGGAGTCCCGTGGCTGCTCTTTGCGGGGCTGCTGGGACGCTGTTTGCGGCCTACTCGGTCGGGCTGGTCGCGACGGAAGCCTTGCCGCGATTTGCTCTGTCCTGCTGGTTCGGCCATTGGGCCGGGATGGTTCTGGGCACCCCCGCAGTATTGGCCCTGAGTGCCGGATCGCGCAGCCACTTTGCGGGGCGTCGTAAGCCCGTTTTATTGGTGACGGTGGCCGCGCTGTTGGCTGCGCTGACGATAGTTCGGTTCGAGGCGCGGCGAGCCGATGAACTTCAACGGGCAGCCTTCGACGCCTATGCGGGCAGTATCGCGCAGGGATTCCTCCGTGAATTGGAGGCTATACGCGACGGGGCTTCCGCGATGCGGTCATTTTTTGCTGCGGCAGGACGCGTCGATGAGGCCGGTTTCCACGCGTTCAGCGACGCGCTCCTGCGCCGCGTGCAGGGAGTGACGAGCACGGCCTGGGCGCCACGAGTCCCGGTTGTGGAACAGGCGGCGTTCGAGACTGCCGTCCGGACGGCTTTGCTGCCGTCCTTCCGCATCGCAGCTCCCGCTGCAGGCGTGTTGAAGGGGGTAAGCCCCCGCGGTGATGCCTGGCCGGTGGTGTTCGTCCAGCCCGCCGCAGCCTCATGGCTGGCCGGTGCGGATCTTCTCGGCTTTGCGGGTAGTGCCGATGTCCTGGCGCGGGTGCGACAGACCGGAGACGTCCTTGCCTTGCCGCCGAGCGACTCACTCCGCGGTCCGACTGGCGAACGGACCTTGCTTTTTGTGGCGGCGGTAAATGCCTCCGGCGTCGTGCCGGAGCACACACCCCTTGATGGAGTGGTGATCGTCACAGCCCGGCCCTTGCCGATTCTCGAGCGGCTGGTGGGGCGCGGTGAGGGCGATGCCTTGGCGCACTTCCGGCTGAACGACGTCTCCGGAGCAGAGCCGGTGCCTCTGGTGGTGTTCGGACCTGAGCCTGCCACTGCGGTGGTGGGCCTGCCGCGCTTTCTCAGGCGAATCGAGATCGGCGGGCGTGTCTGGGAGTTTTCGGCAGAGGCCTCCCCCCGTTATCTCGAGATGCGGCTGGCTGATTCCCATATGGTTGCGGCCATGGCTGCGTTCGTGGGCGCTGCCCTGTTGCTCGCCATTACCCTGCTCACCAGCGGGCATGCTGCGCGTGTCGAACACGATGTCGAGGAGCGCACGGCTGAACTCGCCGCCCGCAACCGTCAGTTACGCAACGAGATTGCCGAGCGCGAAGCGGCCGAGGAGCGTGAGCGAGAGACGCGGCAGGGCTTCCTCGACGGTCTGGCCTTCGCCGGCATTGGCAGCTGGGACCATGACCTTGAGTCGGGAAGGCTCACCGGCACGCCGGAGCTCGGTCGCATCTATGGTCTGCCCGTCGGCGACTTCGACATGGACATGGATGCGCTTGTCGAGCGCCTGCATCCTGATGACCGGCAGCACTTCCAGGAGGCGCTGGAGGCCTGCGTGCTGGCAGGTGGGTTCCTGTCGCTTGACCTGCGTATCTTGTTGCCCGGTGGCGAGATGCGTTGGCTTAGTTCGCGTGGCAGGCATCGCCTGGACCGTGCGGGGCGCCCGCATGTGGTCGGCGTCAGCTGGGACATCACCGAGCGCATGGCGACTGCCGCTCGGGCCAAATTGATGGCGATGACCTTCGAACGGGGTGGTGAAGCCCTCTTTATCAGCGATGGCGATCTGCGCATCGTCGAGGTCAATCCGGCGTTCGGCACGCTGACGGGCATCGGCACACGCATTGCCCCCGGCATGGACGTGTTCGAGATGTTCGCCGAGCGGGGTAGCCGCGACCAGTTTCGCACCTCAGCACTTATCGCCCTCGACCGGGGCACCTGGCAGGGCGAGGTCTGGGGCCGTGGCGCTGGCGGCATGGCTCGTCCCTTCTGGCTTGTGCTCTCGGTGGTTCGTGACGAATTGGGAGAGCCCGTCAACTACGTGGGTAGCTTCGTCGATATCAGCGAGCGCAAGGGAGCCGAGGCCAAGATCGAGTTCCTCGCCCATCACGATGCACTGACGGGTCTGCCCAACCGCTTTTCCCTGCAGAGCCGCGTGGAGCAGGCGCTCGCCCAGACGGTGCGCGCCAACGAGCGCCTCGCCCTGATGTTCATCGACATGGACCGCTTCAAGCTGATCAATGATTCTCTCGGGCATGACGTGGGCGATCAGTTGCTGCTGGAGATTGCGCGGCGCCTGCGCAATGCCGTCCGCTCCAGCGATATCGTCGCGCGCCTGGGTGGAGATGAGTTCGTGGTGGCCCTGCCCGGGGCAGGCGACGATGACGCGATCGCTCGCATGGCCGAGAAAATCCGTCAGGAACTGAGTGCAGCCTACAATTTGCGTGCGCGGCTGCTGCACAGCTCGCCCAGCATCGGTATCGCCATAGCGCCCGTGCACGGCACCACGGTCGAGACGCTGATGCGCAATGCTGACGCGGCCATGTACCGCGCCAAGGATCTCGGTCGCAACAATTTCCAGTTCTTCGACCAGGCGCTTTCCGAGCGCGCCCGCGAGCGCCTCGAGCTAGCCGGCGATCTGCGTGGCGCTGTGGAGAGAGATGAACTCAGACTCCATTTCCAGCCGCAGATCCGTGCCGATGATGGCTTTTATGTAGCTGCCGAGGCCCTGATCCGCTGGCAGCACCCGACCAGGGGCATGGTGGCGCCGGATCAGTTCATCGGGATTGCAGAGGAGTTCGGGCTGATCGATGCAATCGGTGATTGGGCGCTCAATGCGGCCTGCCGGGAGCTTGCCTCACTCAATGCGCGGGGTGTGCTCGATCTGCGTGTATGCGTGAATCTCTCAGCCAAACAGTTGCGCGACCGCGAACTTCCGGATCGCGTAGCCGCTGCGATTGCGGCCTCGGGGATCAATGCTGCTGATCTGGAGCTCGAACTGACCGAATCGATGGCCATGCAGGATCCACAGTCCACGATCAAGCTGCTGAAACAGCTGTATGACAGTGGCGTGGGGCTCGCCATCGACGACTTCGGTACCGGCTATTCCTCGCTGTCTTACCTGAAGATGCTGCCGCTGCACAACATCAAGCTCGACCGCTCCTTCGTCAACGATATCGACACCGAGCCCGGCGGAAGGGCGATCTGCAGCGCGACGGTGGCCATGGCCCATGCGCTTGGCATCAAGGTGGTTGCTGAGGGCGTGGAAACCGAGATCCAGCGCGACTTCCTGATGGCACTCGGCTGTGACTACCTGCAGGGCTGGCTCTTCAGCAAGGCCTTGCCGCCGGATGAGTTCGCGGCTTTGTTGCTCAAAAGTCGGGTGTTTGTCTGAATGTGGACGGTGGGCGTCGGGTTGGTAGGCGTTCCGAGTGGCGAGGATGCGAATCAGGCTCACTTCGCGGTCTCTGTGTCTCGTGGGGGAGTTCTGCGACCGTCCATGCCAAAGGCGAGTAATTACCAGCCGCGAGCGCCTGCAGCCGTTTGCCAAGCTACTGCATTTTCGCCGCTCGCCCAGCTCGGGATAACCGATGCAAGGGGTGCCGATGAACCCGCTTAGGGCTGGCTTGTTCGGTGCAGTTACCCTTCGAGCTGGAATCAGGGCGCTCCCTGCTCTCAGAGCGCTGTTACCGAGTGCCTGCCGACCACTGGCAGTGCTCTCTCCGGGGCGTATTCCGAGCACAGACTATTACTTCAGCTCCCGGTCGCATTCAGGTGTGGAGCTGCGCATCCTCGACACATTGGCTCTGCGCCCGCAGCCGGGTTGTCTCGACAGCTGTGATGTGGTGGTCGTGCGTCATGCCCCCTCTGACTGGCTGCGCCTGCTCGCTCGTGAACGCAGTGCGCTTGGTCGGGTTGTGTTGTTCATGGATGACGATCTTCCTGCGGCGGTGACCGCAGGGGAGCTGCCTTTGCGATACGCGTTGCGAACGTCCTGGCGTCATGCGACGACGTGCCGATTGCTGAACGGAGTC
>CAJADV010000513.1 GCA_903938575.1 uncultured Gammaproteobacteria bacterium | reverse complement strand
GTGAGGTCGCGTGTGCGGTAGCGAATGATGGGCAGCGCTTCCTTGGTGAGACTGGTGAACACCAGTTCGCCGATCTCGCCGTCGGGCAGCAGTTCACCGCTGACGGGATCGATGATCTCGGGGTAGAAATGGTCTTCCCAGATCGTGGGGCCGTCCTTGGTCTCTATGCACTCCTGTGCCACCCCGGGGCCCATCACTTCTGACAGGCCGTAAATGTCCACTGCATCGATCCGCAGGCGGCCTTCGATTTCGGCGCGCATGGCTTCGGTCCAAGGCTCCGCACCAAAAATCCCCAGCCGCAGGCGAAGCGTCGCAGGGTCCGCGCCCTGACGCTCCATCTCGTCGGCAAGGTTCAGCATGTAGGAGGGCGTCACCATGATGATGTCGGGGTCGAAATCACGGATAAGTTGGACCTGTTTCTCGGTCTGCCCGCCTGACATCGGGATCACCGTGCAGCCGAGGCGCTCGGCGCCGTAGTGTGCGCCCAGTCCGCCGGTGAAGAGTCCGTAACCGTAGGAGACGTGCACCTTGTCCCCGGCGTGACCGCCTGCGGCCTTGATGGAGCGCGCCACCACGTCTGCCCAGGTGTCGATGTCGCGGGCGCTGTAGCCCACTACGGTGGGCTTTCCGGTGGTGCCGCTCGAGGCGTGGATGCGCACCACCTGCTCCATGGGCAGGGCGAACATGCCGAATGGATAGTTGTCGCGAAGATCGGTCTTGGTGGTGAAAGGGAAGCGCGCGAGGTCCTCGAGGCTCCTGATGTCTTCCGGGCGTACACCTTGCGCGTCGAACTTGGCGCGGTAAACGGGCGAGTTCGCGTAAGCGTGTGCCAGCGACTCGCGCAGCCGCGCCAGTTGAAGCGCTCGCAGCTCGTCTACGCTCGCGGTCTCGATAGCGTGCAGCGGGCCGGGGCGGGCGTTTGGGTGCATGGTTTCGGTGCTCCTCCGTGGAAGCAACAATGTAATACACAAAATTGACGAATATCAACGGGAGTGTATCATTGGCGCGCAAGACCTGACGGTGCCATGTTGCGGAGGAGCGAGCAGTGGGCGTAATAGCGATCCGGAGTCATGTGTGCGGGGAGTGGCTGGGTGGCACGGGCCCCGGTGCGCCGCTATTCAATGCCATTACCGGCGAAGAGATTGCTCGCGCCGGAACCGAGGGGATCGATTTTTCCGCCGTGCTGAGCTATGCACGTGAGACCGGCGGGCCGGCGCTGCGGCAACTCAGCTTCCACCAGCGTGCGGCGATGCTGAAGCGCCTCGCGCAGCATCTGATGGAGCGCAAGGAACAGTTCTACGCGGTCTCGGCCTGGACGGGTGCCACGCGCGCCGATGGCTGGGTGGATATCGAGGGCGGCATTGGCACCGTGTTCAGCTACGCGAGCATTGCGCGGCGCGAACTGCCCAACGAGCGTTTTCTGGTCGAGGGGCCAGCCGAGCGTCTCTCCGCCAAGGGTGGTTTCCTCGGCAGGCACATCCTGGTGCCCCGCGAGGGCGTATCGGTTCACATCAATGCGTTCAATTTTCCCTGTTGGGGAATGCTGGAGAAGATTGCGCCCAGCCTGCTGGCGGGCGTTCCTGCCATCGTCAAGCCGGCCACGGCCACCTCTTTCCTCACCGAGGCAATGGTGCGCGAGATCGTCGCTTCCGGGATTTTGCCGCCGGGAGCGCTGCAACTGCTCTGCGGTGGCGTGGGTGATCTGCTCGATCATCTGAACGAGCAGGACAGCGTCACGTTCACCGGTTCCGCAGCCACGGGAAGGCGCCTGCGGGTGCATCCCAACATTGTCGCCAACAGCATCCCCTTCAATATGGAGGCCGATTCGCTCAACTGCTGCATCCTTGGCGCGGGCGTCGACCCCGGCGATGCCGAGTTCGACCTGTTCGTGAAGGAGGTTGTCCGCGAGATCACGGTGAAGGCGGGCCAGAAGTGCACCGCCGTCCGACGCATCATCGTGCCCGCAGGCCGCGTCGAGGCGGTGATCACAGCGCTGCGTGCGCGGCTCTCCACGGTGAGCGTGGGTGATCCGGCCGTGGAGGGTGTGCGGATGGGACCCCTCGTGGGCAATGCCCAGCGCGCCGATGTCTGGGAGGCGCTGCGCGCCATCGCGGCCGGCGCCGAGATCGTGCACGGCGGCAGCGAAGATTTCCCCGTTCAGGGCGCGGACGCGGCGAAGGGCGCTTTCTTCCCGGCCACTCTCCTCCATTGCGCCAGACCCCTCGCGCAGCGCGAGGCGCATGAGATCGAGGCTTTCGGTCCCGTGGCCACGGTCATGCCCTATGCCGACACCGACGAGGCCATCCGTCTGGTGCGTCTTGGCAAGGGCAGCCTGGTGGGCTCTTTGGTCACGGCTGACGATGCGGAGGCCGTGCGGGTGGTGTTGGGCACGGCGGCCTGGCATGGCCGCATGCTGGTGCTGAACCGCCACTGCGCCAAGGAATCCACGGGGCACGGGTCGCCGCTTGCATCACTGGTGCACGGTGGCCCGGGTCGTGCCGGCGGCGGGGAAGAGCTCGGCGGCGTGCGCGCCATCAAGCACTACATGCAGCGGACCGCGATTCAGGGTTCGCCGGACACGCTCACGGCCATCACCCGCGAGTTCAACCCCGGTGCCCGCCAGATCGACACCGGCGTGCATCCCTTCCGTCGCCATTTCGAGGATTTGCAGATCGGCGAGACGCTGATCACGCACCGTCGCACCGTGACCGAAGCCGACATCGTCAACTTCGGCTGTGTCTCGGGCGATCACTTCTATGCCCATTTCGACGAGATCGCCGCCCGCGACTCGCTGTTCGGCAAGCGTGTGGCGCACGGCTATTTCGTGATCTCGGCCGCGGCGGGGATGTTCGTCTCGCCGGCGCCCGGGCCGGTGCTCGCCAACTACGGGCTCGAGAACCTGCGCTTCGTCGAGCCGGTGGGCATTGGCGACACGATCCGTGCGCGCCTCACGGCCAAGCGGAAGATCGCCAAGGATCCGCGCCCCGGCGAGCAGCCGAATGGCGTAGTTGCATGGGATGTGGAAGTCACCAACCAGCACGACAAGCCCGTGGCCGTCTACGAGATACTGACGCTGGTGGCAATGCGCGGGGAGGCAACAGGCTCATGAGCTACGAGACTATCGAGTACGCGGTGGAGCAGGGCGTCGCCACGTTGCGGTTGAACCGCCCTGACACGCTGAACAGCTTCAACACGCAGATGCACCGTGAGGTGCGCGAGGCCCTGTCGCAGGTGCGCCGGGATCCGGCGGTGCGTTCTCTGCTGGTGACCGGCAATGGGCGCGGCTTTTGCGCCGGCCAGGACCTGAACGACCGCGCGGTGGCCCCCGGCGCCGAGCCGGTTGATCTCGGTGACTCCGTGGAGCAGAACTACAACCCGTTGATCCGGGCGATCACCACGCTCGAGAAACCCGTGGTCTGTGGGGTGAACGGCGTGGCGGCCGGTGCGGGAGCCAGTATCGCGCTTGCCTGCGACATCGTGATCGCGGCGCGCTCGGCGAGTTTTGTCCAGGCCTTCGCCAGGATCGGCGTGATTCCGGATTCCGGGGGCACATGGATACTGCCGCGCGCGCTGGGACTGCCCCGTGCAAAGGCGCTCGCGATGCTCGGCGAGAAGTTGCCCGCAGCCACGGCCGCGGAGTGGGGACTTATCTGGAAATGCGTTGACGACGAGGCTCTGGCCGCGGAGGCCCTCGGATTGGCGAGGCATCTCGCAACGCAGCCCACCCTTGCTCTCGCGCGTATCAAGCAGGCGATGAATGCCTCGGGCAGCAACACCCTCCACGAACAGCTCGAGATGGAAAAGGGTTTTATGCGCGAACTCGGATACAGCCACGACTACCGCGAAGGAGTGGCGGCCTTCCGTGAGAAGCGCAAGGCGGAGTTCCGCGGCGAATGAGCATCGCAGACAGGCGGGAGCCGCAGGCGCTGGCCGAGGCCTGTGCCACACACATGTTTGCCGCCGACCGCGCCTCGCAGGCACTCGGGATGGTGGTTGAGTCGGTGTCGCCCGGGCACGCGGTGTTGTGCATGACCGTGCGCGAAGACATGAGCAACGGGCACGGGATCTGCCATGGCGGTTTCATCTTCACACTGGCGGATTCCGCCTTTGCATTCGCCTGCAACACCCACAACCGCGTGACCGTGGCGCAGGCCGCCAAGATCGATTTCCTGCGCCCTGCTGCTTGCGGCGAGTTGCTGCGTGCCGAGGCTCGCGAGTTGAACCGTGGTCACCGCAGCGGTCTCTACGACGTTGAGGTCCGGCGCGCCGACGGTGCGCTGATCGCCTGCTTCCGGGGCAATTCCCACAGCTCCGACAAACTGCTTCTCGAGGATCCGGCATGACAAACGACGCTTTCATCTGCGATGCGGTCCGTACACCGATCGGGCGCTATGGCGGAGTCCTCGCCCAGGTGCGCACCGATGATCTGGGCGCGGTGCCGATCCGCGCCCTGATGGCGCGTAATGCCGGCGTCGATTGGAGCACCGTAGACGATGTCTATTACGGCTGCGCCAATCAGGCGGGCGAGGACAACCGCAACGTGGCCCGTATGAGCGCGTTGCTCGCGGGGCTGCCCGTGGATGTCACGGGCGTGACGGTGAACCGCCTCTGCGGCAGCGGTCTTGATGCGGTGGGCACGGCTGCGCGCGCCATCCGCGCCGGTGAAGCAGGACTGCTGATCGCCGGTGGCGTCGAGTCGATGTCGCGCGCGCCCTTTGTGATGCCCAAGGCCGACAGTGCGTTTTCCCGGGATGCGCAGATTTTCGACACCACGATCGGCTGGCGTTTCGTGAATCGGCTGATGAAGCAGCAGTACGGGGTTGATTCGATGCCCGAGACGGGCGAGAACGTCGCGGCCGAGTTCGGTATTTCCCGCGAGGATCAGGACCTCTTTGCCTGGCGCAGCCAGCAACGCGCGGGCGCTGCGATGGCCTCCGGGCGCTTCGCCACCGAGATCGTGCCGGTCAGCATCGAGCGCCGCAAGCAAGCGCCGTTGCTGATCGACACCGACGAACACCCGCGCCCGGACACCACGCTCGAGGCGCTCGCCAAACTCGGCACACCCTTCCGCGAGGGGGGAACCATCACGGCGGGCAATGCCTCGGGCGTGAACGACGGGGCTTGCGCGCTGTTGCTGGCATCGCGTGAAACCGCCGGAAAATACGGCCTGCACCCGCGCGCTCGCGTGGTTGGGATGGCGGTGGCCGGGGTGGCCCCACGCATCATGGGCATCGGCCCGGCGCCGGCGACGCGGAAGCTGCTGGAGCGCACCGGTCTGTCGATCGGCCAGATGGACGTGATCGAACTGAACGAGGCCTTTGCCGCGCAAGGCATCGCGGTGATGCGCCAGTTGGGGCTCCCGGACGACGCCGAGCACGTCAACCCGAACGGGGGCGCCATCGCGCTCGGGCATCCGTTGGGCATGAGCGGCGCGCGTCTCGTCACCACGGCCCTGTGCGAACTCGAACGCCGCGCTGGCCGCTACGCCCTGTGCACCATGTGCATAGGCGTGGGGCAGGGCATCGCGCTGATCATCGAACGGATATGAGCGGGGCACGTTGCCGCGCCTCAGGTTTTCACGCAGGAGTGCAGTTGCATGAGTGAACACACCATCGCCGACGCGGAGTTGCAGCGTCGTTTTCAGTCGCGCATCGATGCGGAGCAACGCATCGAGCCGAAGGACTGGATGCCGGAGGGCTACCGCAAGAACCTGATCCGCCAGATCTCGCAGCACGCGCACTCCGAGGTGATCGGGATGCAGCCCGAGGGCAACTGGATCACGCGGGCCCCGACCCTGCGCCGCAAGGCGGTACTGCTCGCCAAGGTCCAGGACGAGGCGGGCCACGGCTTGTATCTCTACAGCGCGACCGAAACCCTGGGCATCACGCGCGAGGAATTGGTTGATGCCTTGCAGACGGG
>CAJADV010000512.1 GCA_903938575.1 uncultured Gammaproteobacteria bacterium | reverse complement strand
TGGTGATCGGCGCCGGCATTGCCGGCTGTACCGCCGCGCGCGCACTCGCGGCGCGCGGCTGGCAGGTGAGCGTGCTGGAGGCCGAAGACAGCGCGGCTGCAGGGGCGTCGGGCAATCCGCAAGGGATCCTCTTCACGCAGTTGCAAGGCGCGGATTCCCCGCAGGGCGAATTCACCCTGGCGAGCTACCTGTACGCCACGCGCTATCACGCGGCGCTGCTCGCTAACGAACCTGCCGCGATGGCGCGCTGCGGGCTGCTGCAGGTCTGTGAGCCCGGCACCGAGGACAGCTTCGCGAAACTGGGCGCACGCTACGCACAACTCGCACCGCTGGTGCGCTTTCTGGATATCGACGAGGCCTCATCGATTGCCGGTGTTGCACTGAACGGTCCGGCGGCATTCCTGCCGGCCGCGGGCTGGATCGATCCCCGCCGCGCCTGCGCGCAGGCCCTCGCACACCCCTCGATACGCCTGCACGCGGGCGCCCGCGTCACCAGCCTGGAACGCCACTCCGAGCTCTGGCACCTCGCCTGTGAGGACGGACGCGAATTCGCCGCGCCCGTGGTGGTGCTGGCCAATGCGCGAGCCGCCACCACCTTACTGCCGGCGGAGATCGCGAATCTCCACGGCATCCGCGGGCAGGTCACTCTCTTGCCGGCGCGGTCCCTGCCTGCCGAGCCGCGCGCCGTGGTGTGTGGCGACGGTTATCTGGTGCCACCCGCTGGTGGCATTGCCTGCTGTGGCGCGAGTTTCCTGCGTGGCGTGGCCATAGGGCCCGCCACACAGGCCGAGCAGCAGGAGAACCTCCATCGCGTGGCGGCGCTGCTGCGCGACTTCGCGCCCGGTAACGTGGATCCGGACACACTTGGCGCCCGGGTCGCCGAACGTTGCGCCAGCCCCGACCGGCTGCCACTGGCAGGCCGGGTGCCCGATGTCGCGGCATTTACCGCACGTTTCGCGGGATTGGGTGACAATGCCAGGCGTCCGATCCCGCTGCCCGGCGCCTACCTGCCCGGGCTTGCGTTAAGCATCGCCCATGGCTCACGCGGCCTGACCAGTGCACCGCTGTGCGCCGAATTGGTGGCCGCGGAACTCTCGGGCGAGCCGCTGCCGGTGAGCAGTCAGGTAGCGCGCGCCGTGGCGCCCGCGCGCTTCCTCGTGCGGCGGATCGTCAAGGGAAGCACCGCATGAAATTCCTGCTGCTCGCCATCAGCCTCATGACGGCAACGTTCGGCGTCGAACGACCTGCGCTCGCCTCGGGGCTAGACACCGTCGCCACCCTGCCCTTCACGATCATCGCCAAGCGCGCGCACGATCGCCGGCTTTTCACGCAGGGCATGGCCTTTCACGGCGAGCTCCTGGTCGAGAGTGGCGGCAATTACCGCGAGTCGCGCGTCATCGTCCGCGAAACCGACCACCCCTCGCCGCGCGCCGAGCAGCGCCTCCCCGCCACGTGGTTTGGGGAGGGGCTCGCGGTGCAGGGCGATCGTGCTGTGGTGCTCACCTGGCGCGAGAACACCGCGCAGGTGCTGTCATTGCCCGGGCTCGAACCACTCTCGCGTTTCACCTATGAGGGCGAGGGCTGGGGCCTTGCCTGGGACGGCCAGTCATTCATTCAGAGCGACGGCAGCGAACGCCTGACATGGCGCGACCCCGAGACCTTCGGTGTCCAGCACACGATGACGGTGCGCGCAGGCCAGGACCCGGTGCCGATGCTGAACGAACTGGAATGGGTGGACGGCCGCCTGCTCGCCAATATCTGGCTCAGCGACTGGATCGTGGTGATCGACCCGGCAACGGGCAAGGTGCTCGGCAAGCTCGATCTGGCAGCGCTACTGAACCCCGCCGAGCGCCGGCATGCCGACGTCACCAACGGCATTGCCTGGCAGGCCTCGCAGCGACTCCTGTGGGTGAGCGGCAAGAACTGGCCCTGGATGTTCGCGCTGCGGCTGGAGTTGCCGGCCACCGGCAAGGCATCTGAATAAGGCCTAATGGCGTATGCAGCGGTACCGGCCCATGGCCGCGCACGGCTAGAATCCCAACCGGATACCCCATCGCAAGATACCCGCACCCGTTCCCGGAGCCTGAACACACGCATGAACAGCATCGCCCGCGCCACGCCGCCCGCACGCCCCGCCGAGGTCCATCCCGCCTTCGAGTGGATCCGCAGCTCGCCGGTGCCGGCACTGAACATCATGGTCGAGGAGTACCAGCATCGCGTCACGGGCGCACAGCACCTGCACATCGCCGCCGACAATCCGGAAAACGTGTTTCTGGTGGCGCTGCGCACGGTGCCGCAGGATTCCACCGGTGTGGCCCACATCCTCGAGCACACGGCGCTCTGCGGCAGCGAGCGCTACCCGGTGCGCGACCCATTTTTCATGATGACGCGCCGTTCGCTGAACACCTTCATGAACGCCTTCACCAGTAGCGACTGGACGGCCTACCCCTTCGCCAGCCAGAACCGCAAGGACTTCTTCAATCTGCTCGAGGTCTACCTCGACTCGGTGTTCTTCGCCCGGCTCGATCCCATGGACTTCGCACAGGAAGGCCACCGCCTCGAATTCGCAGACCCCAAGGACCCCACGAGCGCGCTGGAGTTCAAGGGCGTGGTCTACAACGAAATGAAGGGCGCCATGAGCGCGATCTCCAGCCTGCTCTGGCAGACGCTCACCAAATACCTGTTCCCCAACACCACCTACCACTACAACAGCGGCGGCGATCCCGAGCACATCCCGGACCTGAGCTACGAGGGGCTGGTGGATTTCTACCGCAGCCACTACCACCCCAGCAACGCGGTGTTCATGAGTTACGGCGACATCCCCGTGACCGAACTCCACGCCCGTTTCGAGGAGCGTGCGCTGGCGCGCTTCCAGCGCCTCGACATCCACATCGCGGTGCCCGACGAGAAGCGTTACTGCGCACCCATCGCAGTGGAAGAGTCCTACGCCTGGGAGGAGGACGAGCCGCCGGAGTCACGCAGCCATATCGTGCTCGGCTGGCTGCTCGGCAAATCGACCTCGCTCGAGGAGCTCCTCGAGGCGCACCTGCTGAACGGCGTGCTGCTCGACAACAGCGCCTCGCCCCTGCAGCAGGCGCTCGAGACCACCGAACTCGGCGCCTCGCCCTCGCCGCTCTGCGGCATCGAAGACTCCCAGCGCGAGATCGTGTTCAGCTGCGGCCTCGAAGGTAGCGAGCCCGGACAGGCTCAGGCCGTCGAGCGACTCGTGCTCGACACCCTGGAGCGCGTGGCGAGCGAGGGCCTGCCGGTAGAACAGGTGCGCGCTGTGCTGCACCAGTTGGAACTCCACCAGCGCGAGATCAGCGGTGATGGCTATCCCTTCGGGCTGCAACTCGGTCTGATGGCACTCACCGGCGCCATTCACCGCGGCGATCCGGTGGCGGTGCTGGATCTCGAGCCCGTGCTGGAGAAACTCCACCTGCAGATCGAGGATCCTGACTACATCCGCCGCCTGGTGCGCGAGCGCCTGCTCGACAACCCGCACCGCGTGCGCCTGGTGATGAACCCCGATGCGGGGCTCGCCGAGCGCCGCCGCAACGCCGAGCGCCGGCGACTCGATGCGATCCGCGCCGCGCTGGGCGAGAGCGATTGCGCGCGCATCGTCGAGACGGCCGCCACGCTCGCCGAGCGCCAGAACAGCACGCCCGACGACAGCTGCCTGCCACGGGTCACCATCGCCGATGTGCCGGCCGCCGTGCCGGAGATTCCCTCGGCCGCGCGCAAGGCCGCAGGACTGCCGCTCACCACCTACACACGCGGCACCAACGGCCTGGTCTACCAGCAAGTGATCGCCGCGCTGCCGGCGCTGCCGCCGGAGTTGCTGGAACTGCTGCCCTACTACGGCAATTTCCTGAGCGAGGTCGGCAGCGCCGGTCGCGATTACCTGCAGACGCAGTCGCTGGCGGCGGCGGTGAGCGGGGGCATCAATGCCTACAACACGCTACGCGGTGGCGTGAACGACGAGCAGGACACGCAAGGCGTGCTGGTGGTGTCCTCGAAGGCGCTGGGACGCAACGCCGAGGCGATGTTCAACCTGGTACGCGAGACCTTCGCGACACCGCGCTTCGACGAGCACCAGCGCCTGCGCGAGCTCGTAAGCCAAATGCGGGCGCGGCGCGACCAGTCAGTGACCGGCAGCGGCCACTCGCTCGCGATGACCGCCGCCGCAGCCGGCATGAGCCCGGCGGCACGCATGGCCCACGAGCTCTCCGGCCTCGAGGGAATCCGCCGCACGCGTGCGCTCGAAAAACGTCTCGCCGATGACGGCGAACTCGCCGCCTTCGCCGCGCGGCTCACCGCGCTGCAGGCCGCCGTGCTGGGCTCTTCGCGCCAGCTGCTGCTGGTGAGCGACGAAGCCCACCTCGAGAGCAGCGTCGCACTGCTCGAGTCCTGCTGGAGCGCGGCACCGGCCGCAGGCCCCGATGCGCGCCTCGCGCTGGGCGGTGTGCGCGAGGCCGTGCGCGAGATCTGGCAAACCAGCACCCAGGTGAATTTCTGCGCCAAGGCCTATGCCACGGTGCCGGTGGGACATCCGGATGCCGCAGCGCTCACGGTGCTGGGCGGGTTCCTGCGCAACGGTTTTCTGCACCGCGCGATCCGCGAGCAGGGCGGCGCCTATGGCGGCGGTGCTTCGCAGGATTCGGCGGCAAGCTGCTTCCGGTTCTATTCCTACCGCGACCCGCGCACGGCTGCCACGCTGGCGGACTTCGACGCCTCGCTCGACTGGCTGCAGTCCACCGCACATCTCTACCAGCCGCTTGAAGAAGCGATCCTCGGGGTCATCAGTTCGCTCGACAAACCGGGCTCGCCCGCAGGCGAGGCCAAGAAGCACTTCCACGAGGCGATCTTCGGCCGCGACGAAGCGCAGCGACGCGAATTCCGCGCGCGGGTGCTGGCGGTGACGCTGGAGGATCTGAAACGCGTGGCTGCGCAGTATCTCGATCCCGCGCGTGCGAGCCTTGCCGTGATCACCAGCGCGCCGGGGGCAGAAGCTCTGGCCAAGGACGCACAGGTGGCGGGTGCCACACTGCGCACGCTCTGATATCAACCACACCACAGGGGCCGCGTGATGCGCGAGATCGACTGGTACTTCGATCCGATCTCGCCCTATGCCTATCTGGCCCTCGCCGAGTTGCACACGCTGGCGCCGCTCGCACGAGTGCGCATGCGGCCCGTGCTATTCGCGGGGCTGCTCGGGCACTGGGACAACGTGGGGCCCGCCGAGATCCCGCCCAAGCGTGTGTGGACTTATCGCTTCTGTGCCTGGCAGGCCGCGCAGAAAGGCATCCCCTTCATCTGCCCTGCCTCGCATCCCTTCAACCCGCTGCCATGGCTGCGACTCGCCACGGCGCTGGACGGCGAGGAAAACGCCGTGCGGCGGATTTTCGAGACGATCTGGACTACGGGCGAAGACGCCGGAGACGCCAGCCGCGCGCACGCACTGGCGCGTGAACTGGGCGTGGACCCACTTACCCTGAACGACCCCGCCATCAAGCAGCGCCTGCGTGCGGAAACCGATACCGCTACCGCACGCGGGGTGTTTGGTGTGCCAAGCCTGGTGATCGACGGCGAAGTGTTCTGGGGAGCAGATGCGCTGGATTTTGCGCGCGCCTTCCTGCTCGACCCCGATTTACTGCAGAAGCAGGGGCTGCAACTGGGGGATGTGCCGATAGGTGCCGTGCGCCGAGGGCGCTGATCAGCGCCGGGCCGGGCTGCCCGCCTGCTCGAAGAATGCGAACAGCCCCATGCCCGCCAGCATGGCTGCGACGAAAATCAGGATGCGCGGCTCAAATGCGCCGCCGCCCTCCCAGGCGCCCGCGCCCAGCGAGGCTAACGCGGGCCCGGGACAAATCCCGGCAAGTGCCCAGCCCACCCCGAAGAGCACCGAACCGAGCACCAGTCGCACGTCAATGTCGCGGCGCGCCGGCACCTGGAATGCCACCGCGAGAACGGGGCTCGCGCGCCGCATGGTGAGCCGGTAGGCGATGGCGTTGACGCCCAGACCCGCCGCCATCACCACCGCGAGCGTGGGATCCCAAGGGCCCGCGATATCAAGAAAGCCCAGCACCTTGGCGGGATTCAGCATCCCGGAGATCGCAAGGCCCAGCCCGAACAGCACACCCACGGCAAGCGCTGCGAGGTTCATGATCCACCCCCCAGCGCGTGTCGCAGCGCGAACACCGTGAGCATGGCGCTCGCCATGAACGTGAGCACCGCGACCAGTGAGCGCGGTGACAGCCGCGCCAGACCACAGATGCCGTGCCCGCTGGTGCAGCCCGAACCCAAGCGGGTGCCGAAGCCAACCAGCAAGCCGCCCAGCACCAGCGTAAATGTAGAACTCTCGACCGGCACGGCGAGGGGCGCACCGCTATAGAGGCGCACCAGCAGCGCGCCTAGCGCAAGCCCCAACACAAACAGCAAGCGCCACAGGGCATCACCCGCACGCGGGGGCAGCAAACCACCCACGATCCCCGAGATGCCCGCAATGCGCCCATTCAGCGCCAGCAGGAGCGCGGCTGCCAAGCCGATCAGCGCGCCGCCGAGAGCGCCAGTAAGGGGCGTGAACTCGTGCATACGGCCGGTCTCCAAGCAGGCAGTGTCAGGCACTCACCCGGCATTGCAGGTGAACCTGGGCATTGAGCGAATTGGACACCAGACAGGCTTTTTCAGCCTTTTCGAGGAGTCGCTCTGCGCGCGCGACATCAGCGCCCGGCGGCACCCGCAGATGCGCCTCGATGTTGATCGCGGTGAAGCGCATGCCGGTGTCGGTTTTTTCCAGCACCCCCTCGGCGCCACAGTCGATTTCCAGCCACTCGAGCCGCGAGGCCGTGGCGATGGCGCGGAAGCTGAGCACGAAGCAATCCGCCACCGAAGCCACGAAGAGCGTCTCGGGCGACCAGTTGCCGGCCGGGCCATCGAACTCCGGCGGCGGGCTGCTCTGGATGTCCTCCAGCTCGCGCGAACGCAGGGTGACGACTCCGGTGGACACGGCAAGCGCGTTCACGGTGTAGCGGTGCGGAAAGGGGTGCATGCGTCGTGATCTCCGGGGTCAGGATTCCAGGGCGCGAAGGCCCTTTTCGTAGCGAGTGTACACGTAGACAGGAATCTCCAGCGTCCCCAGGTGCTCGGTGATCAGCGGAAACACATCGGCCCAGTCGAGCCGGCCTACACCCGTGGCGAGCCGGGGCAGCGCAAGGCTCCGGAGCTTCTCGGTTTCGGCCAGCCTGTGCAGGGCGCGCAAGGCATGGTTCACGTTGGGCAGGGTGGCAGTACCGGGCTTCTCGCCGTGTTCGTAGGCCGCCTCCTGCGTCATCAGGCTGACGATGCGCGTGCCGTCGGCCGCGCCCCAGAGCCATGCGTCACCGGCCTTGGGGTGGGCATCGTGACAGTAGTGGCGGAAGTCCTTGTAGAGCGCCGGCCACTGCTCGCGCAGCGAGAGCGCGAGGCCCTGCGCGAAATTGTCGTTGGGCGAGACACCGTGTGCGATGGCCTGCGCGCCACTCAGCAGGATATCGCCTTGCACTTCCTTGATCATGAGCCCTCCGGGCTGGAATGCCGCGGGGAAATCCCGCCGTCCACCCGGATGCTAGGAGCTGACGGCTTGCGGCATCTTGATTCAGGTCAGCGCTTGCTCCCGTTCAAAGAGTTCCAGCTGCGCCGGGTTCGCCTGGTCGCGCAGATCCACGAAGCGCACACCCACCCCGAGCAGCCGCACCGGCTGGTCGCTACGCCCCATGGCCTCGCGCAACAACTCGAAAAAAATCGCCTCAACGAGTTCGCGTCCGACGCACTCGGCGCTGGTCAGCTGGAAGTCGGCGAATTTCAATTTCAGATGGAGCTTGGTCACCAGGTAATCCGAATCCACCCGCCGCAACCGCGAGCGCAGGGTGAGCAGCAATTCGGGCAGCTGTCGCCGGCAGGCGTCCAGCCCGCGCAGATCGTCGCTATAGGTGCGCTCCACGCTGAGCGACTTGCGCCGCTGCGAGGGCTCCACGGCCCGCTCGTCGATGCCGCGGCAGAGTTCGTGGAGGCGCTGACCGAAGCGCCCGAAGCGCTCGATCAGCTCGAAGACCGTGTGCCGGCGCAGATCCGCGCAGGTCTCCACGCCCATGCGCTGGAGCCGCTCCGCGGTGGCCTTGCCCACGCCGTAGATACGCTTGACCGGCAAGGCCGCCACAAAGGCGTCGACCTCCTCCGGCAGCACCACGCACTCGCCGTCGGGCTTGTTCCAGTCGCTCGCCACCTTGGCCACGAATTTGTTGGGCGCCACGCCGGCCGAGATGGTGATGCCGATCTCGTGGCGCACGCGCTCGCGGATGTCACGGGCGATCAAGGTAGCGCTGCCGCGGCAGGCGGTGGACTCGGTGACATCGAGGAATGCCTCGTCCAGCGAGAGCGGCTCCACGAGATCCGTGTAGTCGTAGAAGATCGCGCGGATCTGGCGCGAGACGGCGCGGTATTTCTCGAAATTGGGCGGAATGATGAGTAGCCCCGGGCACAGGCGTCGCGCGTGCGCCGAGGGCATGGCCGAGCGCACACCGTAGGTCCGGGCGATGTAGTTGGCGGTGGTGAGCACACCGCGACGGTCAGCGTCGCCGCCCACGGCCACCGGCAGCCCCGCGAGGGAGGTGTCATCACGGATCTCCACCGCCGCAAAAAAACAATCGCAGTCGAGGTGGATGATCTTGCGCTGCGGTGCCTGCGGTTCCAGCTGTGACGCCTCAGGGGTGAATGGTGTAGCCTTCGCCGCGCGCCCACCGGCCGGCGCCAACATCCTGCCACAGCAGGCTACCCGCGGAGGATCCAATGAGCACCGATAAAAACGCCCCCTTCACCAAAGCCACGATGGGCATCGTCGATGGCCTGCCGCTCACCGCAAGCAGCGGCGGCATCGAGGACCTGCGTCGCGACATCCAGATGCTGATGGACATGGAAGCCATACGGCAGCTGAAGCACCGCTACTTCCGCTGCATCGACACCGCCAATGTGGCGGAACTCGCCGAGATCTTCCACGACGACGTGGATGTGCATTTCGTGGGCGGCACCTACGAGTGGCAACTGAAGGGCAAGGAGCAATATCTGGGCTCCATCGGCGGCGCCTTCCACAACCAGGCGATCGGGCACCACAACGCGCATCACCCCGAGATCCAGATGCTGAGCGCCACCGAGGCCACCGGGATCTGGTACCTGAACGACCACATGTGGCAGCTCGATTCCGGCATCTACACCCGCGGCACCGCGCTC
>CAJADV010000511.1 GCA_903938575.1 uncultured Gammaproteobacteria bacterium | reverse complement strand
TTGTCGACCACGCCTGCGGCATCGAAGCCGATGACACAGGGAAATGTGTAGGGCCTGAAGGCCGCCAGCATGCCCTGCCGGTTTTTCCAGTCGGCGGGGTTCACGCCGGCATAGGCGATGCGGACGCGGATATCCTGCGGGCCCGGTTCGGGCGTGGCGATCTCCGCGTAACGCAGGACTTCGGGGCCGCCGGTTTCTTCGATGATGACTGCAAACATGGGCGTGTCTCCTGGTGTGTTCAGTTGCCTTCGCCCGAGGCCACGATGGCCGGGTGGGCATACGGCGGGATGACGGGGTCCTCGATGCGCTCGAGGCCATCGAGCGTGTGCACGGGCAGTCCGTGCGCGAGCGGAAAATGCAGGCTGTATGCGCACATTCCCGTGCGCTCGCTTGCCGGGAGGTGGCAGAGCGCAAGACCGGTCTCGGCGATGTACTCGATGCGCTCCGTGGGGTATTGCTCGGGGATCAGGTCGCTTGCGCCCGGCGTGCGGATGGCGGTGCTGGGCGCCAGCATGTTGACGGCGATGTTGTGCGGCAGCAGCTCGGCGGCAAGGCCCTGCGTCATGCGATGCACCGCGGCTTTGGTGGCCGCATACACAGTGGCGCCACCGTAGGTGGCCCAGTCGTCGTAGGGCCGCCCGGGCGGCTGCGCGGTCACCGAACCCAGCACCACGATCCAGCCCGCGCCGCGTTTTTTCATTTCTGGCACGGCTTTCTGCATCAGCTGGAACGGCGTGCGCAGGTAGTGCGTGAGCGTGCGTTCGAACATCTCGTGCGGCATTTCCGCGGCGGTCGTGTATTCCGCCTTGCCTCCGCTATGCACGAGGATATCGAGTCCTCCCGCCAGAGCCACCGTGCGCTCAACCAGCGTGCTGACGTCAGCGGGGTTCTCGATGTCCGCCACCAGCGGCATCGCACGCCCGCCAGAAGCCTCGATAAGCGCCACCGTCTCGCGCAGCGTGCCCGCGTACCGACCTGAGGTATCGAGGCTGCGTGCACTCACCACCACCGTAGCGCCCTCGGCCGCGAGGCGCTGCGCCAGTGCGCGACCAATGCCGCGGCTCGCGCCGGTGACCAGTGCGATCTTGCCGTCGAGGATCCTGCCCATGTGAGTGCTTCCCGTTCCAGTAGTTGATGATTGGCGAGTGCGGCCGATCAATGCGTGATGACCGAGGCCTCGAGCGGACAAAAGGCATGACACAGCGCGGTGTCGATGATCTGCACGCCGGATTCCGGATCAAAGGAGCGGTCCACGTGCGCCCAGTGGTGCGGGTGGACCATGTAATCGACGGTGAGCCCGTCGAGCGTCGCGTACTCCTGCTCCCACACGTAGCTCCACGGCGCGCAGCCGGATGCGTCCCAGTCGAGCGCGATGGCGCGGCTCAGGCGCCAGTTCAGGATGGCGGGAATCTGCGCCGCCATCTCGAGCGTGTCGCGCTCGAAACGGTCCTGCGCTTCGGGTGACACCTCAGGCAGCAACCGGAACAGCGCCGTGCGCTTGATGCCACTGGCGAGATCAGGTGCGCGTGCTCCCGCGCCGATAGTTCCCAAGCCCAGTGCGCTCACCGCGCGGCACTGCGCGGAAAGCAGGGGCAACACCTGTTCGCGCCACGCAGCACCCGCGCGCGCCGCCTCCGCAGTCGCAGGATCGGGATAGACGAGATCCAGCGTGAAATGCCCCGCGCCATACTCCGGCACCATGTTCTGTCCGATGCGCATCGTGGCAAGGCCCGGCAACGTGGCGCAGGCATCGGCGAGCTCGATTTCGAAGGCGTTGATGTCTTCCGCAGGGCGGCCCTCGCGCAGATACAGCTGCGCGGTCTCACGCCACTGCGTAGGGGATGCGAGAAAAGCAGAGACATCCTGCGGGCCCGGCAGCTGCGCATCTGCAGACACCAGGAACCGGCGCTCCCGCGCGCTGACGAAACCATCCACCTCCCGCCAGAAGGCCGCCACGGCGGGATCGCCCGAACGGAACCGCATCGCCCAGAAGGCGCCGGCATCCGGCAGCGACCAACGCAGCCACAGCGTGTTGCACTGATCGGCGAGCACAAGCGGTGGCGAGACGAGCTCTTCCTCCAAGCGCAGGCCACGCGCCAACGCGCCGGGAAGATAGCGCTCGCGCAGCATGGCGCGCAGGCGTGGCAGCTGTTCGGGCGCCACATCGATGCGGTCTTGTACGGTGATCACGCGGGTGCCTCGTCGGTGGTGGCGCAACTGCGGCGGCGCGGATCGCGCGCCTAGAAAGACCCCAGCATCTGCTCTGCACCGGGCGGCAACTCCGGCGTGGCAAGTGCGGCGAGATAGGCCGCGCGCTGCTGCGCCATGCCCTGCGTCATCTCCCGGTGCGTAGTCACCCAGAAGTCCCCCGCCGCGAGCTGGCTGAAGATCCGCCGCGCGGCTTCGATGCCCGTGATGCCATCGTTATCGAGCATCGCGCGCATGACCTCGCGGTGGTACAGGGCCATCGGCTCCTCCACGGGGCGCGTGTCCTCGAAAATCCGTGTCGCCACCGGCCCGGGCAGGATTGCAGAGACAGTGATGGGCGCTTTCTTCACCAGCATCTCGAGGCGCAGGCACTCGGAAAACGACAGCACCGCATGTTTCGATAGAATGTAAGCCGCCTGCACGGGCATCATCCCGAGCCCGCCCACCGAGGAGGTGTTGGCAATCCACGCCGGCTTGCCCGCGGCGAGCATGCGCGGCGCGAAGGCGCGCACGCCGTGAATCACGCCGTGGATGTTGATAGCGAGGGTTTTCTCCCACACGGCAGGGGGAATTTCCCAGATGAAACCGAGCGTCTCGATGCCCGCGTTGTTCAGCAGCAGACGCACATCGCCCCAGGCCTCGTGTGTGAGGGCGGCCAAGCGGTCCAGCGACTCGGGTTGGGAAACATCGGTGTGCACGGTCATGGCCTCGCCGCCCGCGGCATGTATCGCCGCGGCTACAGCCTCCATGCGCGGCACGGAGATATCGGCCAGCACCACCTTCATGCCGAGAGATGCCGCGTGCAGGGCCATCCCCTCCCCTATGCCCGAGCCGGCGCCGGTGATCACCGCAACCCCACCACCGAATGCTGCGCGCTCCTGATCCATGCCCCTCTGCCTCCGAAAGCGTTTACTCTGGGGACAGACTGCCACACCGGCGGGCCACGCGCCTGCTCCATCCGGATGAGGACCTCGCACTGTGCGCGTCACCCGCCTCGACCACGTGAACATACTCTCCCCGCACTTCGAGCAGAGCCTGCACTTCTACACCGAGGTGATCGGCCTCGAGAGTGGGGCGATACCCGGCGCGCTCGCCACGCCTGACGGAGAGCCGCAGCGCGGCGCCTGGCTCTATGATGCCAGCGGCCATCCGATGCTCCACCTGATCCGTGGCAACGGCGGCGAGCTCGACGCCAGCATTCCGGCACGACTGGACCATTTCGCGCTGTCCTGCGAGGACCTCGAGGGCTACGCCGCGCGGCTCGAGCGCCACGGGGTGCCCTTCAGGCGTGTGAGCTATCCGCAGTTCGGGATCTTCCAGCTCGTTGTGCATGACCCCAACGGCATCAAGATCGAACTTGGCTTCAGTACACCCGTAACCACCTGAGCCTTCGCACCGAGGATCAGGCATTTTTTTCCAGCAGGAGACCCACATGTCCGCCGATACCAGCCTCCAGCAATTGAAGGACGAGCGCGCGATCGCCGTGCTGCTCGCCACCCTCGCCCGCATCCTCGACACCCGTGCGTGGGAGCGTGTGCCCGAGGTGGTGGCGAGCGATGTGAGCTTCGACTACACCGACAGCGGAAGCGATGTGCAGGGGCGCGAGGCCTTGCTCGCGAATTTTCGCCGCTATCTCGACGTCTGCGGGCCAAGCCAGCACCTGCTCGGCAGCCTGATCGTGGAGGTGGATGGCGACCACGCCCTATCGCGCTGCTACGTGCAGGCGCGCCATCGCTGCACGGATCCTGCGGATCCGCGACTCTTCGACAGCAATGGCGAGTACGTGGACCGCTGGGAGCGCCGGGCAGAAGGCTGGCGCATGGTGCACCGACGCGCGATCTGGGCAAGCATGAGCGGGGATCCCTCGGTGATCGGCTTCGGGGCGTAGGCGATCAGGCGTGCCGGGTTGTCGCGGGCATGGCCCGCGCGTACGGCAAGACGGCAGAGTCGCGGGCATGGCCCGCTCGTACGGGAGGACGGCACTGGAATCAAACGAGCGATTCCGCCCGGGGCCTCTTCCCGAGAGCGGCTTTCTTCCGTGAAATCGTCGGTAACGATTTCACGGAAGCGGCAGCCTCGGCACAGGGATTTGCCGAGGCGTGAGCGAGCGGGGAGAGGCCTCGGGCGGAAGCGCGGGTGCTGCGTCAGGACCAATCGCGGGCATGGCCCGCTCCTACGGGAAGCGGCTTGGCGGCTGCATGAAAAACTGCTGCACGCATCAACGGCATTCCGCGAGCACGTCGAACGCCGCTTGCGCCATTCGCGCATAACCGCTCGCGTTGGGGTGGATGGTGTCGGAGCGCAAGGTGTCCTCGGCCAGGATGTCGCCCACCACTTCGGGGATGACGCGCGTGCCACCATCGGCGAGTTCCTGATAGATCTCGTGATCAGACGCAAAGCCCACCGCAGCGGAGAGTGTCGGCTTGGGCACGGCGAACACCACGGGCCAGGCGCCCGCCATCCGCACGCGTCGCACGATCGCGCCGAGGTTGGCGCGCACCGCCGCCTCATCGACACGCCGCAGCAAGTCGTTGCCACCGGTGGTGATAAGCACCACGGCCGGCGCATTCGCCGCGATGGCCGCATCGATGCGTGCGAGCAGCCCGTCGCTGCGCTCGCCGTCCACGCCCATGTTCAGCACGTGCACGGCAGCGCGCCCCGGCGATACCCGCAACAAATCCTGCAACTGCTCGGGGTAACCCCGGCCATCGGCCCCATAGCCTCGCGTAATCGAATCTCCAATGGCGAGCACCCTGCCCTCAGGGCCGATATGACAAGTGCCAGAGGGCGGATCACCCCCGCAGGCACCGAGCAGCAGGGCAAGGAAGAGCAGGCAAACGCGACGCATCAAACTCCGGCCGTCTGGCTGTCGGGGTGATGCTCGCCGAATACATCGCGCATGGCATTGCAGATCTCCCCGTGCGTGGCCAGCGCCTTCACGGCCACCAGACAAGGATCGACCAGGTTGGCGCCCGAGCGTGCGGCATCGCGCACCGCGGCAAGTGCCGCATCCACCGCGCCTTGATCGCGACGCGCACGCAGTGCGGCGAGCTTGGCGATCTGCTGGGTTTCCATGTCATCGGCAAGGCGCCAGATCTCCAACTCGCGCTTGGGCTCTTCGGCCACCAGGTGGTTCACGCCCACCAGCTTGCGGCGGCCCGATTCCATCTCGCGTTGGCGACGGTACTGCTCCCGCCCCAGCTCACGCTGGAAATAGCCCTGCTCGATCGCCTTCCGCGCGCCACCCATGGCGAGCACGCGCTCGATCTCGGCGTGGGCACCGTCCTCGATCTTCTTGGTGAGCGATTCGACGTAATAGGAGCCGGCGAGCGGATCGGTGGTGTCGGCCACGCCCGTTTCGTGGGCCACCAGATGCTGGATGGCAGCACCCACCCGGATCGCGTCGCCCGAGGGCAAGGCGTGCGCCTCGTCGTGGAGTGGCGTGGTCATGGTCTCACCGGCGCCTGCCAGCGCGCAGGCGGTGGCCATGATCGCGAGACGGCCGATGTTGTTCAGCGGCTGCTGCAGCGTGAGCGAGGTGGTGCTCGGCGAGGTCATCACGCGGAGCTTCATGGCCGCCGGTGCGGTGGCGCCGTAACGCTCCTTCATGGTCCGGGCCCAGAGCTTGCGGAACGCGCGCAGCTTGCAGATACCCTCGAAGAAATCCATATCGACGTTGATCACGAAATGGAAATACGGCGCCACCGTGTCGATGTCGAAGCCGCGTTCGAGCATGGCGTCGATGTAGGCCATGGCGATGGTGATCGCGAAGGCGATTTCCTGCACGGGGTTCGCGCGCGCCGGCTGCAGTTGCGCGGCGATGATCGAGATCGGCGCCCAGTGGGGTTGGTGGCGCACGATCCACTCGAAGCAATCGGTGGCGACGCGCAGCCCGTGCTCGGGCGGATAGATGTAGCGCCCCACGCAGGTGTACTCGATCAGGATGCCGTTCACGATATGCAGCACGAAGTCCTTCGGATCCACGCCGCGGGCCTCGAGTGCGGCGATGATCATCGCGAGGTTCACGGGCTGCGGCGCGTTGCACACGCTCATCAGGTATTTCAGTTTGTCGAAAGGCAGATCGAAGGCCTCGACCATGTCTTCCAGGCTGTCGAGCGCCATGCCCGCGCGTCCTACCTCGCCCGCGACCAGCGGGTTGTCGCTGTCGTAGCCGTTGGTGGTGGGCAGGTCGTACTCCAGAATCAGGCCCTGCAGGCCCTGGTCGAGCATGTAGCGCGCGCGCTCGGCCCAGGCCAGGCCGCGCCCGAAGCCCGTCACCTGCGCCATGGTCCAGAGCCGCGTGCGCTTGCCATTGGGCTCGGTGCCGCGCGTGAAGGGGTACTGGCCGGGGAAATTGAGATCCTTCAGATAATCGAAGCCGGCGTCCGCAAGGTCTAGCGGCGTGTAGAGCGGCGCGACCTCCCAATCGAGCGCCTGCGTGCGGAAGGCGGGCTTGCGCTCGCCGTCAGCGGCGACGGAGGGACCGTGGGTGGCGGACTCCCAGCGTGCGCGGGCCTCGCGGAGTTCCCCCTGGCGGGCGGCGTCGGTATCGAGTGCTGCGCCTGCCGCGCGCTCGCGCGGATCGTCGATCGCTTCGCCCATGGTGGACTCCCCCCTGCTGGTGTTGCGGGCTATGGTAGGCCGGGGGGTGGGGGCTTGGCCAATGGTGAGCAGAATCAGCTCAGGCGGCCCACTCCGCACACAGCAGCTCCGCCTGCAGCAACACCGTCTTGACGGCATCCTCCTGCAGATCGGGTGGGTAGCCGTACTTGTTGAGGATTCGTTTCACCATCACCTTGATACGGGCGCGCGCACTCTCGCGCACCGTCCAGTCGATGGTCACGCTCTTGCGAACCTGGCTGACCAGCTCAGCGGCAATCACCCGCAGCTTGTCATCGCCCATCGCCAGAACCGCGTTGGAATTGGCCGCAAGGGCGTCGTAGAACGCGACCTCGTCGTGCGTCAGCCCGAGAGCCTCTCCCCGCTTGGTGGCCGCATCGAGATCCTTGGCGAGTTTTATGAGCTCCTCGATGACCTGCATCGTGGAGATGGCGCGGTTGTGGTAGGCATTGAGGGTGTGCTTCAGCTTTTCGCTGAAAACCTGGCTCTGCACGAGGTTGCTCCTCGAACGGACTTTGAGTTCGTCCTTGAGGAGTTTTTCCAGCAGCTCGGCGGCGACGTTCTTGTGTTTCAAGCCGCGCACCTCGGCCAGGAACTGCTCGCTCAGGATGCTGATGTCCGGCTTGGGCAGCCCGGCAGCGGTGAAGACGTCGATCACCTGACCTTCGGTGGTGATGGCCTTGCTCACGAGCTGGCGGATGGCGGCATCGATTTGCTCGGGCGTCTTGCGGTTGGTGCTGCTCTGCTTGTTCAGCGCCGCTTGCAGGGCTTGAAAGAAAGACACGTCATCGCGAATCTCCGTCGCTTGATCGCTCGCGGCGCAGAGGGCGAAGGCGCGGGAAAGCTCCATCACCACCTGCACCCAGCGCTTCTTGCCGTCTACTTGTTCGAGGATGTGCTCCTGTCCGGCGGGTATGAGCTGCAGGCGTTCGGTGGGCGTACCGCTGGTCCACGTGTCCCAGTTGAAGGCGTGCATCATGTCGCAGGCGATGCCGTGTTTCTCCAGCATCACGTCGATGGCTTGGGCGGTGTCGAAGGTCGGGTCGCCCTGGCCACCGCTCTCGGTGTAGTTGGCCAGAGCGCGTTTGAGCTGGTCGGCGAGACCGAGGTAATCCACCACCAGCCCGCCGGGTTTATCGCGGAAGACGCGGTTCACGCGGGCGATGGCCTGCATCAGCCCGTGGCCCTGCATCGGTTTGTCGGCATACATGGTGTGCAGGCAGGGTGCGTCGAAGCCGGTCAGCCACATGTCGCGCACGATCACGATCTTGAAGGGGTCCTTGGCGTCCTTGAAACGATTGGCCAGCTTGCGGCGTTTGTCTTTGCTGCGGATGTGCGGTTGCCAGTCCGGGCCGTCGTCGGCGCTGCCGGTCATCACCACTTTCACCACGCAGGCTTTAGCCTCCTCCGCCGGGGCTCCGGAGAACAGGCCCTTCTCGGCTTCCGCGTCGTCGTCCTTGGTGCCTGCCCATTCGGGACGCAGCGCGATCAACGCGTTGTAGAGCTCCACGGCGATGCGGCGGCTCATGCAGACGATCATCGCCTTGCCGTCCATTGCCTCCACGCGCTTCTCGAAATGCGCCACCATATCGGCGGCCACCAGCGCGATACGTTTCGGATCGCCCACCAGCGCTTCCAGCGCAGCCCACTTCGTCTTGAGCTTCTCCTTCTTCGTCAGCTCTTCACCTTCGGTGATTTCCTCGAACTCCGCGTCGAGCTTGGGCAGTTCGGCGGCGTTCAGGCTCAGTTTGGAAATGCGGCTCTCGTAATAGATCGGCACCGTAGCCTTGTCGGCGACGGCACGCTGGATGTCGTAGATGCTGATGTAATCGCCGAAGACCGCCCGCGTGTTGGCGTCCGTCTTCTCGATGGGGGTACCCGTGAAGCCGATGAACGACGCATTCGGCAGCGCATCGCGCAGGTTGCTGGCGAAGCCGTAGGACATCTCGCCGGTCTTTTCATTCACCTTGCCACCGAAGCCATACTGGCTGCGGTGCGCTTCATCCGCGATCACGACGATGTTCTGCCGCGCGCTCAGTTCGGGCATCGTCTCGCCGCGTTCCGGCATGAATTTGTGAATCGTGGTGAACACCACACCGCCACTGGCCCGGTTCAGCAGTTCGCGCAAATGCTCGCGTCCGCTGGCCTGCACCGGCGTCTGGCCGAGGATGTCCGCGCAGCGCTGGAACTGACCGAAAAGCTGGTCGTCGAGGTCGTTCCGGTCGGTCAGCACCACCAGCGTCGGGTTCTGCATGGCCGGATGCCGCACCACGCGTGCGGCGAAGAACAGCATCGAAAAAGATTTGCCGCTGCCCTGCGTGTGCCAGACCACGCCCGCGCGACGATCGCCCGGCTTGCCGCCGTGCATCTTTCCGGACCAGTAAGTGCCCTGCTCCTCGCGTTGGTCTTTACCCGCAGCCATACCGCTGGCGCGTACTGTTTCTTCAACCGCTGCATTCACGGCGTGGAACTGGTGGTAGCCCGCGATGATCTTGTGCAGCGCACCGGAGTCCGGGTCTTCCTCGAAGACGATGAAGTGGTGCAGCAGATCGAGGAAGCGCTGCCGCTCGAACACACCGCGCACCAGCACCTCGAGTTCCAGCGCCGTCTTCGGTGCGTCACCCTCCCCGTCGATCGTGCGCCAGACCTTGAACCACTCCTGGTTCGCCGTTACCGAGCCCATGCGCGCCTGCAAGCCGTCGCTCACCACCAGCGCCGCGTTGTAATGCAGCAGCGTGGGAATTTCCGCCTTGTAGGTTTGGAGCTGCGCGTAGGCGCTCCAGATCGTCGCGTCCTCGTCCGCTGCGTTCTTCAGCTCGATCAGGCCCAGCGGCAGACCGTTGACGAAGACCACGATGTCCGGCCGCCGGTTGTGCTGGCCCTCGATCACCGTGAACTGATTCACCGCCAGCCAGTCGTTCGCCTGCACATCATCAAAATCCACTAGCCGCACATGATCGCCCGCGATACTGCCATCGGGGCGGGGATATTCCACCGGCACACCATCGCGCAGCAGCCGGTGGAATGCGCGGTTGGTTTGCGTGAGCGCGGGCGTGCCGACCCGCAGGACTTTACGCAACGCTTCCTCCCGCGCCTCCTCGGGGATGGCCGGGTTCAGCCACCGTATGGCCTCGCGCAGGCGCCCCGCCAGCACCACCTCGCCAAACGAATCCCGCTCCGCCGCCGGTTCGCCGGGCGCGAGATGCGGCCCGTGCAGGGCGGCATAGCCCAACTCCCCGAACCACTCGAGGGCGGCGGATTCGACGATGGATTCGTTCAGGGACATGAATTGCCTCGCTCCGGAGGCAGTTCCTTGACCATCCTGTCAAAGTCCGACTCGAACAG
>CAJADV010000510.1 GCA_903938575.1 uncultured Gammaproteobacteria bacterium | reverse complement strand
GCAGCAGAATGCCGCGATGGTCGAGCAGCTTGCCGCCTCGGCGCAGTCCCTGCGCGGGCAGTGCCGCGTGGTGCTCGAATCGATGAGCGTATTCCGCCTGAAGCAGGGAGCCCCATGAACAACCGTCCACGCCGTTCCGCGCTCTACATGCCGGGCTCGAATCCACGCGCGCTGGAGAAGGCGCGCTCCCTGTCGGCTGATTGCCTGATCCTCGATCTTGAAGATGCGGTGGCTCCCGAGCGCAAGGTCGATGCCCGCGCCGAGGTGGTGGCGGCGATCGCCGCTGGGGGCTATGGCCCCCGCGAAGTGCTGGTCCGCTGCAACGCGCTCGACACACCCTGGGGCGCCGATGATCTGCGTGCGCTGGCGCACTCGGGTGCCGATGGCATCGTGTTGTCAAAAGTGAATATGGCCGCTGATGTGCATGCCGCTGCAAGGCTGCTCGAGGACGCGGGCGCGCCCGGTGCTCCCCCGCTATGGATCATGGCCGAGACCGCGCGCTGCATCCTCGATATCGACGCGGTCGCCGGCTCCCACCGCCGGCTGCGCGGCATCCTGATGGGCACCTCGGATCTCGGGCGCGAGTGCCGCATCCCCCACACCGCCGACCGCCTCGGCATGATGCCCGCGCTGGGCGCCTGCCTGCTCGCAGCACGGGCGCACGGACTGGAGATCCTCGACGGCGTCTGCCTCGATCTCGAGGACGATGCCGCGCTGGCGCGTCAGTGCGCGCAGGGGCGGGATCTCGGTTTCGACGGCAAGACGCTCATACACCCCAAGCAACTCGCCGCTGCCAACGCGGCTTTCGCACCCTCGCCCGAGGCGCTGGCGCGCGCGGTTCGCATCATCGCGGGCTGGCGTGACGCCGCGGCTGCCGGCAAGGCAGTGGTGGTGGTGGACGGGCGACTGGTCGAGAACCTCCACGTGCAGGAGGCCGAGCGCGAGCTCGAGCTGGCGGGGCTTATCGCGGCAATGGGCTGGTGAGGCGCCGCCTCAGGCCACCGGATCCTCGATGATCAGCGCCGGCGTGTTCTGGAGCAGCGTTTCGCCGCGAAAGAACGCGGCGTCGCGCAGGTAGCAGGCCAGCATGAAGGCCACGCCCAGCACGAGTATGCCCACGCCAATCGCGAACACCGTGCCCACGCCCATGATCGAACCACCGCTGCCGTAGGCCGGGTCGAAGCTGCTTACGCTCAACTGCAGAAACATCGCCGCGAGCATCCCGCCGCCGGCGAGCGGCAGCAGCCCCTTGGTCACGAGCGGCGCCAGGCCCAGCCGGTATTCGTGGCGGAAGTACCACGCGCAGGCAAATGCCGTGAGCCCGTAGTAGAAGCAGATCATCAGCCCAAGCGATTCGACGGTGTCGCCGAGCACGTTCTCGCTCAGCATGGTCATCACGCCGTAAAAGCCCGCGGTGAGCAGGCCTGCCACGAGGGTGGCGTTACCCGGCACCTTGTGGGCGGGATGGATGTCGGCGAAGAACGCCGGCATCGCGCGATAGACACCCATCGCGAGCAGTGTGCGCGCGGCCGGTATGAAGGTGGTCTGCAGGCTGGAGGCCGCGCTCGCGAGCACGGCGCCGAACAGCAGTATGTCGAAGCGGTCACCCATGATGGGTGCGGCAAGTGCCGCGAAAACGTTGTCCTGCGTGGCGTCGCTGCGCAGGCCGATTCCCGCCTCGCCCACGCCGGCGTAGCGCTGCGTGGCGACGGCGACCAGCAGGTAGGTACCCGCCAGCGAGATGATCGAGGCGATTGCAGCCACCGCAGGCGTGCGCTCGCTGCCGCTGGTTTCCTCGTTGGCGGCCAAGCTCACGTCCCAGCCCCAGTAGATGAAAATCGAGAGCGAGAGCCCCGCGGCCAGCGCCCCGGCCGAGGGGATGGCGAAGGGGTTCAGCCAATTCCATTCGAAGGGGATCGACGTGGCAACGGTGCCGCTGCTTGCCTTGGCGAGCGCGAGTGCACAGAACAGGAACAGCACCGCCATCTGGAATCCGACCAGCACGTAGGTGACCCGCTTGGCCGTGGACATCCCCCTCCACGACACCCAGGTGGCCATCGCCACGAAGAGCGTGGTGGTGGTCACGTTGACGAGTTTTCCATCGCCGAAATCGCTGATGTCGCTGTTGCTGAAGAGTTCGCTCAGGAACAGGTAGAAGTAGGTGGCGGCAACGCCCGCGGTGTTCGAGAGCACGATCACGTTGGCCACGATCAGCCCCCAGCCGCACATCCATCCCACCCACGGCCCGAAGGCCTTGACGGTCCAGGTGAAGGACGTGCCCGCATCCGGCGCCACCCGGTTCAGCGCACGGTAGGCGAAGGCGGTGAGCAGCATCGGGATGAAGCCCGCGAGGAACACGGCGGGAAGCTGGACGCCCACCTCGCGCACCGTGGGCCCCAGTGCAGCGGTCAACGCGTAGACGGGCGCGACGCAGGACACCGCCATGGCGATGCTGCCCATCAGGCCCACGGAATCGTGCTGCAATCCCTTGTCGACGAGGTCCGGCTCGGCGCGGTAGTGCGCGTCATGCGCCGCTATGTGCTCGTGCTGTTCGGGAGCGTTGCTCAAGGAGGTGGCCTGATTGTGTCGGCTAGGGGTCGGATGATCGCGCTCCGGGGGCGATCGCCACAAGGGGCGGGAAGTCGCGGGCATGGCCCGCTCCTACTCGGGGATGGGCGTTGTATGGGTCGGGCATGGCCTGGTCCGGCGCGGGGATGGGGGTCGCGGGCATGGCCTGGTCCTGCGCGGGGGTGTGGGTCGCGGGTATGGCCTGGGCCTGCGCGAGGATGGCCTTTTTGTGGGTCGCGGGCATGGCCCGCTCCTACTCGGGGGTGGGCGTTGTATGGGGCGTGGGCATGGCCTGCACCTTCGGAGGGGTGTAGGAGCGGGCCATGCCCGCGACCTCGTGCTCTCACCAGTGCGCGGGATCCTCGCGCAGCGTCTGCAGTGCCTCGTTCAGCGCCGCGCGCGCGCGATCGACCAGGAGGTCCAGCTCCGCGGTGCTGCAGATAAGCGGGGGCGCGATGATCATCGAATCGCCCGTAGCGCGCATCACGAGGCCGTTGTTCAGGCTCGCCTGCCGTGTCACCACGCCGGCGTGGCCGCCGGGGCTGAAGCGCTCGCCGGTGTCCTTGTCTTTCACGATCTCCAGCGCGCCGAAGAGCCCCAGCGTGCGCGCCTCGCCCACCAGCGGATGGTCGCCCAGCGTGGCCCAGCGCGCGGCGAGGTGCGGTGCCAGCGTGCTGGCTACATTCTCGATGATGCCTTCCTCGCGGATGATCGCGAGGGTGGCGAGACCTGCAGCACAGGCGGCGGGGTGACCGGAGTAGGTGAATCCGTGGCCGAACTCGCCGCCCTTCTGCGTGAGCACGCTTGCCACCCGCTCGCCTACCAGAACGCCGCCCAGCGCCTGGAAGCCATTGGTCACGGCCTTGGCGAAGGTGATGAGATCCGGCTCCATGCCGTAGTACTCGCAGCCGAACCACTTGCCGGTGCGCCCGAAGCCGCAGATCACTTCGTCGGAAACGT
>CAJADV010000509.1 GCA_903938575.1 uncultured Gammaproteobacteria bacterium | reverse complement strand
GCATCACGTGGATGCCGTGGCTTTCGACGCATACGTACAAGATCATCTGGTGCCAGACCAGGCCGGTGGCGCTCACCGCGTAGACCATTGCCAGCTCGTGCAGCCGCGAAAAGCGCGTGCCACTTTGGAAAACCAGCCTTATGCTCACGAGATAATTCGCGAGCGTGGCACAGGCAAACCCGGCCACCCCCGCCCACAGATAGCCGACGTCCAACCGATAGATGAGCAGGGCGAAGACCGAGAAATCCACCACCGCACCGGCCATAGCCGCTACCAAATAGCGCAGTACGCTGACAGAACGCAATCGCTGCACTCGTGCGAAAACGGCAGTGCTCCACCGTCCCCACATTCCTGTGTTCATGCCTTGCGCGCCACGATGATGCGGATCGCGCCCGCGTCCGCCAGCCCCGCACAGAGGACCTCAGTCAGGGCGAGCGGCGCGAGCGCCACGGCCGCGACGCCCCAAAACGCGAGTTCTGCAAGGCTACCCAGCCCGAGCGGCTCGCGCATCAGCCGGTAGAGCCTGTTCGGCCTTCCGGGAAAAACGGCGTTTAATACGCTCTGCACGAAACCGAAAAATCCCTGCGAGACCTGCATGGTACTCGTGCGCGTGAGCGTGAATCCCTCCCGGACCAGCACACGGCCGAGACCATCGAGCGTGAGGAAGTGCAGGTGGCGAGGTAGATCAAGGTGGAACCAGTGCCTGCCGAAGAGCCGCGCCTGCCAGCTCGCGGCATTGGGCACCGCGAGGAACAGCAAGCCTCCGGGCGCGAGCAGCCTCCCCGCAGCATGCAGCGCGGACACGGGATCCTGCAGATGCTCCAGCACATGCCAGATCACGACGGCCTCCATATTCCCTGGCAGCGAGTCCTGATCCTCCAGATCGCCCTCGATGATGTTCAGCCCCGGCCGCACCGCTCGCGCCGCACCGCCCTCACGCTCGATGCCCACGGCCTGCGCGCCGAGCCGCTCGAGTTCCACCAGCAACTGCCCCGTCCCGCAACCCACGTCGAGTACGCGCGGGGCTGAGCGCCCCTCGAGCGCAGACATCACGGCGCGCGCCAGACCGCGTTTGCCGGCATCGAAAAGCTGCTGCACCAGAGGGAGGAATTTGCGCGTGCCACGCCCATAATAAGCGGGCTCGTAATAGCGCGCGAGCTCGTGATCGGACGGAGGGTCCTGCAACCGACCACACCCACAGGCGCCGCAGAAAAGGATCACGAAGGACTGCTGTGCGGTATCCGCATCACACGCCTCAAGATGCTCCGGCTGGGCGGGGGCATCGCAATAGGCGCAGTGCATCATGGATCAGCTCCGTTCACCCGGTTCAGGTTCCTGCTGAAACCCGGCATTGCCGGGTCAAGCTCGAGGGCGCGACGGAACGCGCCCGTCGCCTCCGGAAGCCGGCCCTGCTTTTCCAGCGCAAGCCCGAAATTGTTTATCGAGGCAGCATCATCGGGCGATATGCCGATGGCGGTGCGATAACTCTTTTCGGCCAGCGCCCAGTCCTGCGTCTGCAACGCGACGAAACCGAGGGTGGCATAGACCTCTGCCTGGCCCGGCGCGAGTTCGATCGCGCGTAGCGCATGCCGGTAGGCTTCAGCGGTCGCGCCCCGCTCGAGGCAGTATGCGGCAAGCCCTACCGAGACCGTGTAGTGCTCTCCACTCACGTCGAGCACGCGGCCATAGATCATCGCGGGGTCACGCCAGTAACCGACCTGTATCCAGCCGAGAAGGGCATGGAACACCACTAGCACGCAGCCAAGCACGCGCGCATAGCGGGCCTGATGCTGGCGCACACCCGCGAAGACCACACCGGCCCAGAGCAGCAGCCCGATCGAGGGAAGGTACATATAGCGATCCGCGTGTGACTGCGAACCCGCCTGTACCAGACCCGAAACCGGCGCAATAGTGACGAGGAACCACATCCATCCCCAGAACATCCAGGGATATTTCATCCGCAACCGCCAGCACGCAACCGCGATGCCGCCAACGAGCAGCAGCGATGGCAGCACCTCGCGCAGCAGATCCGGGACACGGAATGGATAGAACGCGGCAAGACCAAGCGGAAGCACCAGATCGCGCAGATACGTTGCCAGGGCAACCGGCACATTGGACAAACGCTCCATGACCGAGACCTGCTCAATCGGCGCGATGGCATGGCTCTGGGCAAGGACGGTGAGCGCAGCAACACCGGTTGCGGCAAGAAACAGCGGCAGCTTGTCCGGGATCACTGCAGCGTATCCACGTAGCAAACCGATTCCGAGCCGCCCGGAACCCTGCCCGGGACGCAATGAGGGCCAGAGATCGAGCAGCACCAGCACCAAGGGCAGCGTGACCGCCATGGGTTTGGAAAGTAGCGCGAGCACGCCGAAACACTGCACGCGCAGCCAGACACCGCGCGTGCGCCTCGCGCTGTAATCGAGCTGCGCCAAGCAGGCGAGCAGAAAGAAAAAGGCACAGAGCACGTCCTTCCGCTCTGCTATCCATGCCACCGATTCGACATGGAGCGGATGCACCAGAAACAACGCAGCAACCAGCAGCGCTGCGTTTGCGTCGCGCAGCAGCCGTGCGGCCAGACGCCACAGCAGCAGTGAATTCATCACATGGAAGGCAGCGTTGACGATGTGACGCGGGCCCGGTGCAAGCCCGAACAGTGACACATCGGCCATGTGGGAAATCCAGGTGAGCGGATGCCAGTTGCTCATCTGCAACGTGCCGAATGCCCAGCGCAGGCTCTCCAGACCAAGGCCGTTGCGCACGTGTCCGTTCAGGAGCACATAACCGAAGTCGTCGGTACGCGAATAGTCGAAGCCCCCCACGCGTCCGTAGACAGCCACGCCGAGCAATACCAGCAGCAAAACCTGCCACCAGCCCGAGCCAGCTCGTGGAAGCTCCGGTCTAGCGGCCATCGCAGCCGCCGCCACTAGGCAGTGCACGCAGGCGCTGCGCGCTTTCTCTCACGCCATCGAGTGCAGGGTCCTGCGCCAGCGCCTTGCAATACCAATCGATCGCCTCCGCGGCTCGACCGGTACGCTCGAGCACCACTGCGAGATTGTTCATGGCGAGCGTCCAGCGCGGGTTGATCTGCAGCGCCTGCCTGAAACTCGCCTCGGCTCCCGGGAAATCACGCCGCGCCAGCAGCAGGTTGCCAAGACTCGCGTATACGAAGGCGTTGCTGCTGTCGATGGCGAGAGCTGCACGTGCGTGGAATTCGGACTGCTCGAGATCATTGGCCTCGGCATGGAAAGCGGCGAGTCCCACATGCCCCTCCCAGCTGTCCGGCGTAACATCAAGGATGCGGGTATAGGCCATGAATGTGTTGGACCAGTAGCCGACCTGTATCCACGCAATGCCCGCCTGAAAAACGAGCAGAATCAGCGCGAGCGCATATGCTCGCCGCAGCCACTGCCCACGGCTCAGGGAGAGGGATACGCCGGCGGCCAGCAGCAGCCCGAGCGAGGGGATGTACATGTAGCGATCCGCGTGCGCCTGTACGCCCACCTGCAGCAAACCGATAACCGGCAGCAGCGTGAGCAGGAACCAGAGCACGCCCGCGAACCACCACGGCGCGAGCCGACGGCGCCAGCACACAAGTCCAACGACGCCGGCGAGCACACCGAAAGCCGGCAGGAACTGTCCGACGGGGTCTACGGGGCGCAGTGGATACAGCGGCGAGAGGCTCAGCGGCAGGAGCATCTGGCGCAGATAAGTGACCCAGGAGAGCACGGCGTTCTGCAGGCGGAATTCGACCCACACCGAAGCAGTCGTGGACATGGCGTCGCGCTGCGCCATGATGGTCAGCACGCACACCACCGCCGACATCAGGATGGCGGGCGTCTTCTCGAGCAGGAGCCTGCAGAAATTCCTGATCTGGGCGCAGGCGCCAGCAGGTGCTCGCAGCCTTGCACCGGGCCAGTAGTCGAGCAGCAGCAGCGCCACGGGCAGGGTCACCGCCATCGGCTTGGACATCAGCGCAAACGCACAGGCAAGTTGCAGGCGTAGGTATCGCGCCACGGTAGGACGTGCTTGCAGGTCAAGATGGAAATGCAGCGCCGCGAAATAGAACAGGGCGCAGAGCACGTCCTTTCGTTCCGCCACCCAGGCCACGGATTCCACGTGCAGCGGATGCACCGCGAAAAACAGCGCCACCAGCAACGCAGCCCCATGTCTGGCTCCTGCCATCACCCGGAACGCGAGCGCATAGACCAACAGGCTGTTGCAAACATGCAGAAGCAGGTTCACCGCATGCTTCGGACCCGGCGCCTCCCCGAAGAGCGACACGTCCAGCATGTAGGACATCCACGTGAGCGGATGCCAGTTGCTGAAGCGGAAGCTGGTCAGCGCCCAGGCGATGCCCTCGGGCGTCAGACCCTTACGCACGGGCGCCGTGTGGACCACGTACTCGATGTCGTCGATGCCCACGTAACCGAAGCCGATGCAGCGGTAGTAGACCAGCAGGCTCGCAAGCGCCACGAGAGCCGCGCAGCCGCAGTGCAGCCACAGGACTGAATACCGTGCTGCGCCGTCACGGAAAGCGCTGGCGCCGGACCCTTTAGGCGAGAGGCTCATTCGAGCGGGGCAAGAAGCGGATAGGCAAGGATTCCCCACTGGTGGAGACGGTAACGAATGGCCGCTTCGAGCACCCCGAAGCCATAACGTACGCTGCGCCTGAAGCTGATCGAGGAGGCCTCGGCGAAATACCGTGTGGGGCAGGAGATCTCGCCAATCCTGAAACCGAAATGACAGGCCTGCACGAGCATCTGGTTATCGAATACGAAGTCGTCTGAATTGCGATCCAGAGGCAGGCGCTGCAGCAGTTCCCGGCTCCAGGCGCGATAGCCCGTGTGGTACTCGGTGAACTTGTATCCGAGTAACAGGTTCTCGGCGAGCGTGAGCAGTCGGTTGGCAACGTACTTGTAGAGCGGCATGCCACCCGCCAGCGCTCCCCGTCCGAGGATGCGCGAGGCAAGTACGGCGTCGTACTGCCCGCTTGTGATCATCGCAGCCATCGCCGTCAGCAGGCGCGGCGTGTACTGGTAATCCGGATGCAGCATCACGACCACGTCGGCTCCAGCATCCAGCGCGGCTGCATAGCAGGTTTTCTGGTTGCCGCCATAACCGCGGTTACGTTCGTGGCGGATGGTGCGCAGGCCAAGAGAATGCG
>CAJADV010000508.1 GCA_903938575.1 uncultured Gammaproteobacteria bacterium | reverse complement strand
TCGCAGGCCACTCACCTCATGTTTATCGATGCTGACATCAACTTCCGTCCGGAAGACCTGATCCGCATGGTAGATGCTGACGTGGACATCCTCTGCGGGGTGTACCCCAAGAAGGGCATCAACTGGCACACCGTGGGCCAGGCCGCCCGCAATGGCGTGCCCGACGATCAACTTGAGCAGTTCACGGGCAATTTCGTCGTGAACCTGGTCCAGCACGCCGACGCGGTCCCGGCCGACAAGGACGTTCCCCTGGAGATCTGGCATGGAGGCACCGGATTCATGCTTATCCGGCGCGAGGTCTTCGAACGGACAGAACACGCGGTCCCCGTCTATTTCGACGAGGACCTGACGCACATCCGCGAAGGCAAGGTTCACGAGTTCTTCTCTGTCAGCGTCGACCCCGAGACGCGACAGCTGCTGTCCGAGGACTATTTCTTCTGCAAGCTGGCGCGCAGCCAGGGGATCAAGGTCCACGCCGCCCTGTGGGCGCATCTGGACCATGTCGGCACCTACGTATTCACCGGCAATCCGATCGTGTTCCGCTAAGGCTACAGCAACGCGTCAGCGACGCGGCTCCTTCGGCATGCCGAGCGCTCGCTCGGCGATGATGTTGCGCTGGATCTGGTTGGTGCCGCCGTAAATGGTGTCAGCACGCGTGAACAGGAAAAGCGACTGCAGGCGGCTCAGTCCATAGGGTGCGCTCTCGGCAATCTCGGCCTCGGGCCCAAGCACATCCATCGCGAGCTTGCCGAGGTTGCGGTGCCAGATGGCCCAGTAGAGCTTGTAACTCATCGCCTCGCGCGCGAGCGAACCGTCCGCTCCGCCCGAGAGCATGCGCATGGCGCTGTAGCGCATGACGCGAAGCCCGATCCAGGCGTCCGCGATGCGCTGGCGGATATCCGGATCCTTGCCAGCGCCGTTCTCGCGCGCGATGCGCACGATCTCGTCCAATTCGTTCTGGAACAGCATTTGTTGGCCGAGCGTGGAGACACCGCGCTCGAAGCCGAGCAGCGCCATACCGATCTTCCAGCCCTCGCCCGGTTTGCCAAGCATGTCGCCCGGCTCGCAGACAGCCTCGTCAAAGAAGACCTCGTTGAATTCCGAGGTGCCCGTCATCTGCTCGATGGGGCGCACCGTGATGCCGGGCTGGCGCAGGCGCACCAGAAAGAACCCGAGTCCCGCGTGACCGACCGAATCCGGGTCCGTGCGCGCGATCACGAAACACCAGTCGGATTCGTGCGCGAGCGAGGTCCAGACTTTCTGCCCGCTGATCAGCCAACGTCCGGTGGCCGCATCGAGGCGCGCGCGGGTTTTGACAGCGGCAAGATCAGAGCCGGCGGCCGGTTCGGAGTAACCCTGGCACCAGAGCTCGGTGCCGGCGCGGATGCCGGGCAGCAGACGCGCTTTCTGCTCATCGGTACCGAAAGCGATGATCGTGGGGCCGGCCAGACCCTCGCCGATATGGCCCATGCGTCCGGGGCCGCCGGCGCGCGCGTACTCCTCGTGGAAGATGACCTGCTGCTCGATGCTGGCCGCGCGACCACCGAACTCCTCGGGCCAACCGATGCAGGTCCAGCCGCCGGCGGCCATGCGCCGTTCCCAGTGCTTGCGCTCTTCGGGAAACATGTGTTCGTCGCCCGGCCCACCGCGAAACCGCAGAGGCTCGAACTCGCCCCTCAGGTTATCTGCGAGCCAGCTCGCGATCTCGTGGCGAAAGTGTTCGTCTGCTTCGCTGAATTGCAGTTTCACAGGCCCAACTCCTGCGCGATGCGCTCGCGGTGCCAGGCGGGCGCGCCGAGAAAAGCCTCGCTGGCACGCGCGCGTTTGAAATAGAGGTGCACGTCGTATTCCCAGGTGAAACCCACCCCGCCGTACATCTGTATCGCCGAGCCTGCGTTAAAGAAGGCGGTCTCGGAGCAGCTCGCCTTGGCGAGGCTCGCGGCCTGCGCAAGTTCAGCACCCGCAGCACCGCCGCGCAGCGCTTCGTCGGCCACGCAAGCGGCGTAGTAGGCGGCGGAGCGCGAAGCCTCGGCCTTCAGCATCATGTCCGCGGCCTTGTGCTTGATCGCCTGGAAGCTCGCGATGGCTCGTCCGAACTGGTGACGCTCCTTCGTGTAGGCAACGGCCATCTCGAGCACCTGCTGCGCCACGCCCGATTGTTCAGCAGCGAGCGCGATGGTGGCGATGTCGAGGGTTTTTTGCAGCGCCTCGGCCGCATCCTGATCGAGGCCAAGAAGCGCATCACTGCCCAGTTGCACGCCATCGAGCGAGAGCTTCGAGAGTTTGCGCGTCTGATCCATCGTAGGCAGCCACTCGCGGGAAAGGCCCGCAGTGCCAGCGGGAACAGCAAAAACGCGGATGCCCTCACCCGGCAGTCGCGCCGCCAGCACCAGCAGATCCGCCGTGTGCCCATCGACGACGTAGTGGCTCTCGCCCTGCAGCCGCCAGCCATCGCCGTGGCGCGTACACGCGAGCGATGTACCAGCGGGGCTCCAGTCGCGACCCTCACCCATCCAGCCCAGTGTGGCGCGTACCGAACCTGCAGCAATGTCCGGCAGGATCGCTGCTTTCTGCGCGTTCGTCGCCGCACAGAGAATCGCGGTGGTGCCCAGACACACAGAGGAGAAAAACGGCGCGCAGAGGAGCCGCTTGCCCATCTCCTCCATCAGCGCCACCAGTTCAACAGCACCTAGTCCGAGGCCGCCGAACTCCTCGGGGATGTGCATCGCGCTCCAACCCATCCCACCGGCGAGCTCGTCCCAGAGCGCAGCCTCGAAACCCTGCTCCGTGGCCATGGCACGGCGCACGGCAGCGGGATCGCTCTGCTCGCGCAGGAAGGCCTCCGCGGATTCGCGGATCATCTGCTGTTCGTCGGTGAAGCGGAATTCCATGGTGGTTACCGTTGTGCGTGGAGGCGAGCCTCAGGCCCCGTAGACCTTCTGCGCCGGCAGCTCGGTGGCCAGCAGTTGTTCCATCGCCGCGCCCACCTCGGCAGGCGCCCAGCGATCGCCCTTGTCGACGCCCGCCGTGCTGCGCCAGCCGTCGCCGATAGCGATCTTGCCGCCCTCGACCTCGAAGACGCGACCCGTAACGTGGCCCGAGAGTTCGCTGCCCAACCACACCACCAGCGGTGCCACATTGCCCGGGTGGAAGTGGTCGAAGCTGCCGTCTTCCGGCGGTTTCATGCGGTCACCGAAAACGCCGGCCGTCATGCCCGTACGGGCCGAGGGCGCGAGTGCGTTGGAGGTGATGCCGTAGCGACGGAGTTCTGCTGCCTGCACCAGCGTGAGCGAGGCTATACCACCCTTGGCTGCCGAATAATTGGATTGCCCCACCGAGCCCTGCAGTCCCGCGCCGGAACTGGTGTTGATGATGCGTCCGCTTACCGGCAGACCGTCCTTGGCGCGGGCGCGCCAGTAGTTGCAGGCGTGGCTGCTGATGCAGAAGTGGCCCTTCAGGTGGACGCGGATCACATCGTCCCAGTCCTGCTCGGAGAGGCTGACGAACATACGATCGCGGCAGATGCCTGCGTTGTTCACCACGATGTGCAGATCGCCGAAGGCGTCGATGGCGGCCTTCACGATGCCGCCGGCGGCCTCGTAGCTGGTGATGTCGCCGGTGTTAGCAAGCGCCTTGCCGCCCGCCGCCGTGATCTCTGCCACAGTGCGGTCAGCCGCCTCCTGATTGATGTCATTCACCACCACCGCCGCGCCTTCCGCCGCCAGTGCCAGTGCGTATTCGCGCCCCAGCCCGCCACCAGCGCCGGTGATGATCGCCACGCGTCCGTTACAGATTCCGCTCATGCTTTTTCTCCTCTTGAAACACGGATCAGCGCACGCGGCGCTGCACTATCGGTTACCACCAGGCTCGACCGCCGGTGCACGACGGCAGGGTGCGGCGCGAGCGCGCCTGCATTCGCGAAATCGTCGGGAACGATTTCGCGAATGCCGGTAGGCGCTGCACAGGGATGTGCCAAGCGCCGGTAGCGAGCGCCGCACCCTGCCGTCGGGCACCGGCGCACACCACGCGCAAGCGATGCATCACAACCGCTCAATGATCGTCACGTTCGCCTGCCCGCCACCCTCGCACATGGTCTGCAGGCCGTAGCGGCCGCCGGTGCGTTCCAGTTCGTGGAGCAACGTGGTCATCAGCTTCGCGCCGGAGGCACCGAGAGGGTGACCCAGCGCGATGGCGCCACCGTTCACGTTGGTGTGAGCGTGCGGATAGCCGGTTTCCTGCAGCCAGGCCATCGCCACCGAGGCGAAGGCCTCGTTGATCTCGACGAGGTCCATGTCCTCGATCTTCATGCCTGCTTTTTTCAGCGCGTGAGCGGTGGCCGCGATCGGCGCGGTGAGATGCCAGATCGGATCGTCGGCGCGGACGCTGAGATGGTGGATGCGTGCACGCGGCGTGAGCCCGTAGCGCTTCAGCGCTGTTTCCGACACCACCAACAGCGCGGCCGCGGCATCGCAGGTGGAACTCGACACTGCCGCGGTGATGCCCGGATAGGTCGGGTCGACGGGGAGCAGCGTAGCCATCTTCTCGAGCGTGCTGGCGCGCGCCGTCTCGTCCATGCGAAACACCGTGCCGTCCGGCAGCGTGTACGGCACCACCTCGCGGTCGAAGCGGCCCTCCGCGATCGCCTTCAGCGCACGGTCGTGGCTCTCCTTGGAAAATATTTCCATCGCCTCGCGGCTGATGCCCCAGTGGTCCGCGATGCGCTGCGCCGCATAGAACTGGTTCACCAGCGCGTTGCCGAATCGCTTCTGCCAACCCAGGCTCTCGGCAAAGGGCGTGGTGAAGCCGAGCGGCTGGCCGGCGAGCATCGCCGAGGAAATCGGAATGCTGCTCATCGTCTGCACGCCGCCAGCGAGCACCACATCCTGCGTGCCGCTCATCACCGCCTGCGCGGCGAAATGCACCGCCTGCTGCGAACTGCCGCACTGCCGGTCAACCGTGGTGCCCGGCACCGAGAACGGCATGCCGGCCGCAAGCCACGCCGTGCGGGCGATGTCGCCCGCGAGAGCGCCGATGGTATCAACGCAGCCGAAGATCACGTCGTCGTAGTCCTCGGCGGGGATCGCGTTGCGCCCGACAATGGCGGTGATGACGTGCGCGCCGAGATCGGCGCCGTGGACGGTAGCGAGCGAGCCCTTGCGCTTGCCGGTGGGCGAGCGCAGCGCGTCAACGATATAGGCCTCTGCCATCTCGTATTCCTCCAGTCAGAACGTTGTGCCGGGGCCGATCGCGGCACCGTCTGCAAGCACGGCATCCGCCACGCGCAGTTTGTGGAAAGCGCGATCGCCCCAGGCGGACTCGAGCACCCAGGCGCGCTTGGCGAAAATGTGTACGTCGACCTCCCAGGTGTAGCCCATCGCGCCGTGGACCTGGATGCTGTTACGCGCGGCGAGCGCGGCAGCCTCGCAGGCCACGATCTTGGCGTGCGATACCGCAACACCGGCGCGCGGCGTGCCGCGGGCGACCTCGCTGGCGGCACGTTGCACCGGGGCCTTCGCATACTCGAGTTTCACGGCCAC
>CAJADV010000507.1 GCA_903938575.1 uncultured Gammaproteobacteria bacterium | reverse complement strand
GTCGATCAGGATCTCGGTGCCGGTGATGAACGAGGACTCGTCGCTCGCGAGGAACAGCGCCAGATCCGCGATCTCGCGGGGCTTGCCGATACGCTTTACCGGGTTGGCGGCGATCACGGCATCGATGTATTCCTTTGGCATGCCGGCCACCATGTTGGTGTCGATGGAGCCCGGGCAAAAACAGTTCACGCGGATGCCCTTGTCGGCATACTCCACGGCCGTGGTCTTGGTCATCATCAGTACCGCGCCCTTGGAACCGCAATAACCCACCATCTGCGGGAAGGCCACCACCGAGGCCATCGAGGCGGTGTTCACGATCGAGCCACCGCCGCCCGCGAGCATGATCGGGATCGCGTGGCGCATGCCGAGGTAAACGCCCTTGGCGTTCACCGCCATCACGCGATCGAAGGTGTCTTCATCGTAGTCTGCGGTGGGCATCATGCCGCCCTGTATGCCCGCGTTGTTGCAGAGCACGTGCAGGCCGCCGAAGTGCGACACCGCGAGATCCAGCATCGCTTTCACCTCGGCGCTCTTCGAGACATCGACCTGGAAGGCCACGCAGTTCGGGCCTGCGGCCGCGGCAACTTCGTTCTGCAAGCCCGAGATGTCAGCCGCCACCACCTTCGCGCCCTCGCGCACGAAGCGCTCGACAATCGCCTTGCCCATGCCAGCGCCGGCGCCGGTCACCACTGCTACCTTGCCTTCAAGTCTGCCGCTCATTGTCTGGTCGCTCCGGTTCAGATGTGTGGGAAAGGCGAAATGGGCCCGCGGATCAATCGCCCGGATGCAGCCGGACGAGCATGTTGTTGGCGCTCTCGGTGCCCCAGACCGCGGGATCGCGCTTGCCCACGGGCAGGTTCGAATACGTGGTCCAGATATCGCCGGTGACCGGATCGATCTCGATCATGCGGATGAATGTTTCGCGCCGCGGCATCGGGTAGTGAGTCCACTTTTCAGAGGCGATGTCGAAGCGGTAGATGCGGTCCGAGTTGGAGGTGGCCGCCCAGATGGCATTGCGCTTCTTGTCGAGCGTGACGCCGTAGGGTGCAGCACCCGGATCGGGGATGCTGTAGCGCGCGATTTCCACGCCGTGCAGCGAATCGAACTTCACCAGCTGGCCGGCGCCAAAGAGCGGAATCCACAGGATGCCGTCTTCCTGGATCGCGAGCCGGCGCGGACCACTGCCGCGCTCAAAGGGAACCACGCGCTCGGGCACGTTGGCGGTGGCATCGTAGCTGCCCACGAAACCGTAGAGCTGCGCCCACCAGACGCGGTTGCGCGGCGCATCGAAGGCTGCGCCGTAGAGCAGCGAGTGGAAATGCGACTCCCCGCCCGAGAGCGGCATGCGGTGCGTCTCCACCGTACCGGTGTCGACGTTGATGCCCCAGAGTTCGTTCATCCCCATGTCGGTGATGTATATCCGGCGGTTCGCATCGGGCTGTACGTGGCGGTCCGAGTTGTAGGCAAAATCATGCGTCACGCCGAAGGTCTTGCCGGGCGGTGGCGCGTAGCGGCGCCACGCGTGAGTGCGCGTGTTGAAGCGGCCGATGTGAAAACTGTTCTCGAGCGCGATCCAGAGATTGCCCTCGGCGTCCGAGTTCATGGTGTGCGGGCCCTGCGACCCCTCGCCGGGCACGTCGTACCACTCCACACTGCCGTCGGCAGGGTTCAGCCCACCCACGCGGTCTTTATCGGTCTCGATGAACCACACGCGGTCGGAGCCGGGCGCGATGGCGATCTCGCGCGTCCAGCCGAAGGTGGGGAGCACATACTCCCGCACCGTGGTGCCGGGGCCGGGGCCGTAGGCGCCCAGGCGCTTGATGTCGTCGTAACCGGTGTAGGTGGTCGAATCCACAGGAAAGTTCTTCGCCAGCTCGGGAATGATCACTTCCATGTCGCGCGGCGAAAACAGGCTACTGTCGGGCTGCAGCAGCGCGTTGTAGGCGGGGCTGCCCTCTTCAAGACCCCAGCGCAACTCCTGCTTCTCACCGAGGCGAAGCGTCACCCAGCGCATGTACTGCACGGCGCTGTTCCAGGCCTCGATGCGCGGGTGCACGGGATCGGGGCCCTTCTGCATCGCCTTGCTGCGGCGGCCGTCGTAGGCGAGGTCTTTCACCGCGCGGTCGAGCCAGGCCTCGGTGCGTCGCTCCACCGGAAGGTCTTTCATCTTTGCCGCGAATTTCCGCACCCGCTCGGCGCCCAGCTGGTGACAGTTGGAGCAGTGCAGCGTGCTCATGTGATACGCAAGCGAACCCGTGTCGCCCTGCATCCAGGCCGAGGGTGGCACCTGGTCTGCCGTGTTGGCGATTTTCTTCATCACCAGCGCGAGGGTCGCGCCGCCGGCAGCAGATTCGCGCTTGCGGGAGCTTTCTTTCCAGCCGATACGGAAGGCGTCGATGTGGAGCGCCTCAAGGCTCGCGGCAGCAACGGTTGCCGCGAAGTTGCCGTCATCCCCGGAAAACACGGTCGTGGAGTAAGGCACCATGCCCTCGGCGCTGATGCGGACTCGCACATGCGCAAGCGAGCGGCCGCCGGCATCGGCAACGTGGCCCCGAACCTCCAGCGCCGCCGCCGGCAGGGCGAGCAACAACAGCACCAGCGCGTGCAGCAGAGCTGCTACCGGGAGCCTCATGGATCGGTCCTCGGGAGGGCTGGGTGCGGCGGGGGCGCCAATCCACAGCTGTGTTGATTT
>CAJADV010000506.1 GCA_903938575.1 uncultured Gammaproteobacteria bacterium | reverse complement strand
GTGAATCTCTACACGCTACCTGAGGGCGTTGACGAGCAGGCCTTCCTGCGGGAGCTGGGAGAATTGCTCCGGCAGGACGGCGAGATGCGCCGTCCCTTCGGCGAGCGGCTGCAGATGGGCCCGCTGGGCGTGGCAGGCCCGGTGGGCTGGGAGCACGATTCGCAGCTCGATCTCGATTATCACGTGCGCCACTCCGCGCTGCCGCGCCCCGGCCGTTACCGGGAGCTGTTCGGGCTGGTGTCGCGGCTCCACAGCACGCTACTCGACCGTTCGCGGCCACTCTGGGAGATGCACCTGATCGAGGGCCTGCAGAACCGGCAGTTCGCGACCTACATCAAAGCCCACCACTGCGCCATCGACGGGGTGGGCGCGATGCATCTCACCAACAGCATGCTCTCGCCCGACCCGCAGGCGCACAGCCTTCACTCGCCTTTCTCCCGTGCTGCCGAGGAGGCGTATCGGGCGCGTCTTGCGAGCGAGGGCGCGCGTCCCCAGCGCCGTCCCGAACCCGCGCCCGAGGACCTGCGCGCCGTTGTGGATCTGCTGAAGCAGCAGTTCGACGCTGCCGGCAACGTGGCCGGAGCCCTGCGCCGCTATGCCGATGTCTGGTTTGGCCGTGGCGGCAAACTTTCCGTGCCCTGGCGCAGCGTGCCGCGCACGCACTTCAACACCGCGGTGAGCGGCGCGCGGCGGTTCGTGGCCCAGTCCTGGCCATTCGAACGCGTCTATGCCGTGGCCAAGGCCTTTGATGGCACCCTGAACGACGCTGTACTGGCGATGTGCGCCGGTGCGCTGCGCCGTCATCTTCTGGCCGAGGGCGATCTGCCTGGCGAGTCTCTGAAGGCCATGGCCCCGATCTCGCTGCGAGCGGAAGGCGATATGGATTCCGCCAACGCCATCGGCTTTCTCACCGCCGACCTTGCCACGCAGATCGAGGATCCGGCGGCGCGGCTGCGTGCCATCCAGGCGTCCATGCGCGCGGGCAAGCAGCAGCTCGCCGGCATGAGCCGTCGCGAGGTCGAGCTCTACACGATCCTGACGCAAGGCCCGATGCTGCTCAGTACCGTGCTCGGGCTCGGCAGCCGGTTCCCGGCCTTCAGCACCGTGATCTCGAATGTGCCCGGTCCGCGTCAGACCATGTACTGGAACGGCGCAAGGCTCGAAGGCATCTACCCCGCATCCATTCCCTTTCACGGTTTTGCCGTGAATTTCACGCTGGTGAGTTACGCGAAGAGTCTGGATTTCGGCATCGTGGCCTGCCGCCGCTCGGTGCCGCATGTGCAGCGCTTGATCGACTATCTGGAAGAGGCGCTGGTGGAACTGGAGGACGCTGCTGGTCTGCGCCGCAGCAAAATGCGCAAGGTACCCGTACGACGCGTGGCGAAGTCGCCGCCGGCGGCGCGGAAGACGCCTGCGAAAGCGCGTAAAGCGCCTGCCGCAGCCCGCACCACAGCTCCGCGCGCCGGCAAGAGCTAGCCTGTCGCTGCACCTGAAGCGGCCCGCGTCGCGGCGGTCAATCGACGCGGTTTGACGCCTGCAAAAACGCTCCCGACTTGGGCGTCGTCCAAGCCCCACGCAAGCCCGAGTGCGCCGGCCAGCCACTCGCGGATGTCCGAGGTGGGGCGCAGATCGCGCTGCTCCTGCAGTTCGGCCCGTCCCAGTCCGGGCCAGTCACCGAGCACGCGCCCGCCGGCGAGGGCACCGCCCGCCAGGAACATCACTGATGCCGTGCCATGGTCGGTGCCGCCGGTGCCGTTCACCGCCACGGTGCGTCCGAACTCGGTGCCGACGGCGACCACTGTGTTCGACCATG
>CAJADV010000505.1 GCA_903938575.1 uncultured Gammaproteobacteria bacterium | reverse complement strand
GTGCCCGCCGCAAAGGCCAGATAGAGCCATACCAGATCGTCGGCTGGATGCGTGCCGAGGTCATACATCCCCATGACGGCTGCCACCAGTGGCACGTTGTCGACCACGGCTGACAACAAGCCGATGAGAAACACGATCACGTGGATTTGCCCGATCAGGTTGCCCAGCGCGTCTGCTGCGATCCTCAGCAACCCGGTGGCCTCGAGGGCGCTCACGGCGGTGAGTATCCCGAGAAAGAACAGCACGCTGGGCGTGTCGATGCGCCGCAGCACCTTGAGTACGTGCATGCCGGAATCGAGTGCTGCATCGCGGTCATCGTGCAGGATCTCGGAAATCACCCACACCACGCCGAGGCTGAAGAGCATGCCCATGAACGGGGGCAGGTGGGTCAGCGTCTTGAACAGAGGCACGAAGAGCAGCCCGCCAATGCCGGCGGCGAACATGATGTTGCGATGCCGGCGGCTGACCGTAAAAGCGCGTGCCTCGCCGGCCGCCGCGGCCGGAGGCGTCACCAACTGCCCGCGCATCTGCAGCGACAGCAAGCCCAGCGGCACGAGCAGACACGCGAGGCTGGGCAGGAACATAGAGCGGATGATGGCGGCGCTGCTGATCTGCCCGCCTATCCACAACATCGTGGTGGTGACGTCACCGATCGGCGACCACGCGCCGCCAGCGTTTGCCGCAATGACGATGAGTCCGGCAAACCACAGCCGCTGTTCCTGTTTGCCCACCAGCTTGCGGACCAGCGAGATCATCACGATCGTGGTGGTGAGGTTATCCAGCGCAGCCGACAGAAAAAACGTGACCAAGCCAATTATCCACAACAGGCTTGTCATGCTGCGCGCATGGATCCGGTCGGTGATGATCTCGAAACCGCCATAGGTGTCGACCATCTCCACGATGGTCATGGCACCGAGCAGGAAGAACAGGATGCTCGCTATCTCGCCAAAGCGCCCCATCAACTGGTGCTCGGCAACCCAGATACGTGCGATGTCGGCGGGACTATTGCCCGCCTGGGAGGCGAGAAATTCCGGGGGCAGCAGGTCGGCGTTGATCAGCGTTGGTGCGCCCACGGTGTAGACCGTCCAGCACAGCACCCCCGTCAGCAGCGAGGCCGCCACCTTGTCGATGCCCGTGTTGTGCTCGAGGATGATCAGGACGTAGCCCGTCGCGAAAACAAGGGCGAGCAGGCTTAAGGTCAGCGGCATCCGCGCTCTCCGGCAAGGGTGTCGACGCGTGGTACTGCGTCGGGGCGTGCGGCGCACGGGGGACGAATATACGCGAGGCGACCAATTTTGGCAGCCACGGTGCGGTGGGGCGCCGGGGCGGCGCAGTGGGGCCGATGCGGGCTTTATGCCCCTGATCGACAGGCCGCCTTTCATTGCCGTGCCCATCCTCCGGGGCTATCCTTCGACGCATCAAGCGGCGTCGAAAGGGAAGGGCTTCATGGCTGTTCAGGCATATCGCGCACCAACCAGCATCCCCGAGGCCGTGAGCCTTCTGGTGGCGGGTTCTGGGGCCTTCTCACTCAGCGGCGGCACGGATCTGCTGGTACAGGAGCGCGCCGGCACGCGCCATCCCACGGCCTTCATCGACCTGAAACGCATCCCCGGCATGTTGGGCATCAGCATTGAGGGCGGCGTGGCGAGAATCGGCGCTGCCACCAGTTGCGCGGCCATCTCGGCCCACCCGGATCTGCGGCGGCTGTTGCCCGGTCTGGTGGAGGCGGCGGCGCTGATCGGCTCCAAACAGGTACAGGGCCGGGCGAGTCTGGGGGGTAACCTCTGCAACGCCTCACCCGCAGCCGACTCCGTGCCCGCGCTGGTCGCCAATCGCGCGGTCGCGGTGGTTGCCGGGCAAGCCGGAGAGCGGCGGGTGGCGGTGGAGTGCATCGCCCGTTCGCCGGGCAGCACCGTGCTGGAGCCTGGCGAGTTTGTAGTGGCTATCGAAGTGCCTCTGCCCGAAGCGCGGCAGTCGGATGCCTACCTGCGTTTCATTCCGCGGTCCGAGATGGACATTGCCGTGGTCGGCGCCGGAGCCTCCATCAGGCTCGATGCCGAGGGGCGCTGCGTGGCCGCGCGGATCGCGTTGGGGGCCGTGGCACCCACGGTGCTCGTGGTGCCCGAGGCGGATGCCGCGCTTATCGGAAGCACGCTTGACGATGCCGCGCTGGCTGCCTGTGTGGCGGCGGCTCGCGCGGCCTGCCGTCCGATCAGCGACCGTCGTGGCACGGCGGACTTCCGCCGCCATGTGGCCGGCGTCATCTTGCAACGAGTGATCATTGCAGCAGCGCGGCGCGCCGCGGCGGGAGGTTGAGTCATGGCGATCCACGTTCACAGTAAGGTTAATGGGCAGCCCGTAGAGTTTTTGTGCGAGCCCGACGCCAGCGCCCTGGAGGTGCTGCGCGAGACCCTCGGCCTCACCGGCAGCAAGGAAGGCTGTAATTCTGGCGACTGCGGCAGTTGCTCAGTCCTGCTCGACGGCGCGTTGGTGTGCGCCTGCCTTGTGCTTGGCGCCGAGCTGGAGGGGCGTGAGCTCATCAGCATCGAGGGCATCGCGCCGGCCGGCGGCCTGCACCCGATCCAGCAGAAACTCCTCGAACACAACGCCATGCAGTGCGGGATCTGCATTCCGGGGATCGTGGTGGCGGCCAAGGCGCTGCTCGATCACAACCCCGACCCTGACGAGACCACGGTGCGGTTCGCCCTGGCGGGCAATCTCTGCCGCTGCACCGGCTACGACAAGATCATCCGGGCCGTGCTGGACGCGGCCGCCACAATGCGCACTGGCGCCGAGGTGAGCGCATGAATCAGGCAGCTACGAAGCCCCTCGCACAGGTTGGCTCCCGTCCACCGCGTCCGGATGGCGCGGACAAGGTCACCGGACGCGCCCGTTACGGCGCGGATCTCTCGTTGCCGGGCATGGTCTGGGGCGCCGTGCTGCGCTCGCCGCACGCCCATGCGCGGATCCTGCGTATCGATGCCAGTCCTGCGCTTTCGATGCCCGGGGTTCTGGCCGTGGTCACCGCGGCCGATCTCGCCTCCACCTTCGACGCAGCAGTGGCGGGCGGTGAATCCTACGTCGACATGCATGACATCTCCTGCAATGTCCTGGCGGCAGACAAGGTGCTGTACCACGGTCATGCCGTCGCGGCCGTCGCGGCCATCAGCCAGCGCGCTGCACGGGCAGCACTCGCCGCTATCCACGTGGAGTACGAGGCCCTGCCTGCGGTGTTCGATCTCGACGCTGCCATGCACGCGGATGCGCCGATACTCCACCCCATGATGCGCACGCGTGGCCTTGCCGAGGTGCCGGAGAAAGCCTCGAACATCGCCTCGCGCATGGTCATGCAGAAAGGCGATGTGGACGCGGGCTTTGCCGCGTCCGAGATCGTGCTCGAACGCACCTACACCTGTGCCTCGGCGCACCAGGGCTATATCGAGCCGCATGCCTGCGTGGCGTCGGTGGGTGCCGATGGCCAGACCGATATCTGGGTCTGCACCCAGGGCCATTTCGCGGTGCGTTCCTACACCGCCGCGCTGCTCGGCATGGATCCGGCCAGCATTCGGGTCACGGCGAGTGAGATCGGCGGTGGTTTCGGCGGCAAGACGACGGTGTATCTCGAGCCGCTTGCGGCGGCGCTCTCGCGCAAGTGCGGTCGCCCGGTGAAGATGCAGATGAGCCGCGAGGACGTCTTCCGTGCCACG
>CAJADV010000504.1 GCA_903938575.1 uncultured Gammaproteobacteria bacterium | reverse complement strand
GGCTCGCAGCCGCGTTACGCGCGCGCCTCAGGGGCTCACCGTACCGGCACGTCGAAGTAGGTCTCTGGCCACGGTTCTTGCACCAGCGTGAAGTGCCACCACTCGGCGGCATAGTTCGAGAAGCCGTGCGTCGCCATCACTGAGCGCAGCAGCAGCCGGTTCCGTCGTGCCGAGTCGCTCACCTCCGGGTTTTCCGTTGCCGAGAGCGGGTCCATGAAGTCCCACCCCGTACCCATGTCCAGCTCGCTTCCGGTGATCTCGCGAAGTCCAACATCCACGGTGCTCGCGCGGGAATGCCCGGAGCGACGGTCAATGTAGCCACGATCGAACATCTTCGCCTTGTCTTCGTTCGGGTAGTAACGCGCGCGGGTCTTGAGGTCCTTTGGGTCTGCCGACCAGCGGACGAAATGATCTACCGCGCGTTGGGGCCGGTAGCAGTCGAACATCACCAGCGAGAGACCGAACACGCGAAGTTCAGCCTGTGCTGCGGCAATTGCGGCGGCGGCAGGCGGACTGAGAAGGCAGCGGCGCGCCTCGTAGCCGTCCACGACCGCGCCAACGAAATTGTCATCCGTGGCGTAACGCATCTCGATTGCGACATCCGGCGCCAGGCTCTCGATGTCGACCAGCCCCGGGTCGCGCGCATCCGGCGCATCCGCAAGACACGCCGCAGCCGGCAAGCCCAAGAGCAGACTCAGTGTGAGCGCGCGCATACGGCGGCGCGGAACCGGATGGCTCAGATGGTTGCGATTCATGGCGATTCCTCACATGGCACGGTGATGTCAGCGGTAGCGCTGTCACTCTACAATCTTAGCGCTCTGGGGCGGGAGAGGCCGGTGACATGAAACGACGCGACGTGCTGTCTGTGGGTCTTGGCGCGGCCGCGCTTCTTGCTGCGGGCGCCAGCACGGCGGCCGGGCCTGAGCCCGTGTATCGCCGACTGCGCAAGGGCGACGCGGTCGCCGTAGTCGCGCCGGCCAGCGTCACCTACGAGAAGATCGAGATCGACTACGCGGGCGATGTGCTGCGTGCGCTTGGCCTGGAGCCGCAGTTTGGCGCTAACGTTACAAAGCGTTTCGGCTACCTCGCCGGTGAGGACGCTGCACGGGCTGCGGATATCAATGCAGCGTTTGCAAACCCGGGCGTGGCAGCTGTCTTTGCGCTACGGGGCGGATGGGGGTCCGGGCGCTTGCTTCCGCTGCTCGATTACGCGGCTATCGCGCGAACGCCGAAGCTGCTGCTGGGTTACAGCGATATCACGGCACTGCTGTTGGCGCTGAATGCGAAATCCGGGCTGCGCGGCGTGCACGGCCCGAACCTGCTTTCGGACTGGAACCCCTTCGTAGTCGACATACTGCATCGGCTGTTGTTCGAGGGCGAGCGTATCGAATACCGCCCCTACAAACCTGAAACCACCTCTCTTGCCACGCTCGAAGGACGCATCCAGACCCTCGTTGCGGGCAGCGCACAGGGCGAGCTGGTGGGGGGCAATCTCACCGTGCTTGCCTCGCTCGCGGGCACGCCCTACCTGCCCGATATGCGTGGCAAGCTCCTGTTCCTCGAAGACGTGCACGAGGCGGTTTACCGCATCGATCGCGCGCTCACCCAGTTGCGCCTCGCCGGAATACTCGACCAGCCTGCAGGTATCATATTCGGCAGCTTTCAGGACATTCCGCCCGACGATGATGTGGGCGGCTTCGCTCTCTACGAGATCCTCGAACAGCACTGCAGGGCTGTCGGCAAGCCCGCATTCTCCGGCGCGGCATTCGGCCATATGCCCCAGAACAGCGCGATTCCCGTCGGTATTCGCGCGAGCATGGATGCCGGCAGTGGCGTGATACGGCTGTTGGAGTCGGTGGTCGCCTGAGCAGCGCGCTCAATACTCGCTGCGGAAAAAACGCCTCGCGCTGTAGGGCTCGAGCGGGAAGGGCGGCTGGCTGCCCTCGATCAGAGCCTGCACGGCAAGTGCTGTTGCCGGTCCCTGCGTGAGGCCGAGGTGCCCATGCCCGAAAGCCAGCACCACGCGCCCTTCTGCCGCCGTGTCGATAACCGGTATGCCATCGGGAAGCGAGGGTCGGTATCCCAGCCAGCGGCTCTGTATCGTGGTGTCGAGGCCGGGCAGCACGGTGGACGTGAAGGGCAGGAGTTGCTCGATCCGACGGTAGTCAGGGCCGCGCTCCAGCCCCGCGAACTCCACGCAGGCCGTCACGCGCATGCCCTCCTGCATCGGGCAGAGCACGAAGCGCCGCCGCGAGTACATGATCGGCCGGCTCACGCTTCGCTCAGGCGTGGGAAGCATCACGTGATAGCCGCGCTCGGTCTCCAGCGGTACGCGAAGCCCCAGTTGTGCTGCCAGTGATTTCGACCAGGCACCAGCAGCCACCACGATCCGATCGGCGGTGATTTCCCTGAGGTTCGTGGTGATGATGCACGCGGCGTGTGCGGGCCGGAGGTGCCGCACTTCCTCCAAGTGGAAAGATGCGCCGGCGTTTATCGCAGCCTCGGCGATGGCGCGCACGACACGCCCCGGGTTGTCGATGAACAGCGAGCCCGGTTGCAGCATGCCAAAGCGCAGCCCCGCACCCAGCGCGGGTTCCAGTTCGTGCAGCGCTGCTGCATCCAGCACCTCGAATGGAAAGCCGTTGTCCTGCATCAGCTGGCGTTCGGTGCCCGCGTGGAGGAAGTCCTGCTCTCGGTCATAGACCTTCAGCCAGCCCACATCCTGCAGCCGATCCGAGACGCGAGCCGTTGCAGCGGCATCACGCCAGGCGGCAACGGCCGTGTGGTTGATGGCGGCGGTGGCGGCGGCGCCTGCAGCCATCTGGCGCGCGCTGGAATTTGCGAGGAAGCGGGCGAACCACGGGAGGGAGCGGGGCAGGTAGCGCCAGTCCAGCAGCAGGGGGCCTTGCGGGTCCGACAACATTTTCAAAGCCGACCACAGCACGCCTGGAACCCCAAAAGGCTGAATCGCGCCGATATGAACCCCGCCGGCGTTGCCGTAGGAGGTGCCCCCACAGATGCCGCGGGGGTCAAGTAGCTCGACGCGGTGCCCGGCCTGCGCCAGCCTGAGTGCGCTGCTCGCGCCAACAACGCCAGCGCCTATGACCACGATATGCAGGGATTGCTGCGTCATCCTGTCGCTCTCACCGTGTGATCAGAGCAGCCGCGGCAGGAACACCACCGCGGTACCCGCCAGGTACCCGGCAAACGCAAGAATTCCGATGCGCCGCATGTACCAGAAGAAATTGATGCGCTCCATGCCCATGGCGGCCACACCGGCG
>CAJADV010000503.1 GCA_903938575.1 uncultured Gammaproteobacteria bacterium | reverse complement strand
CTCGCTGGGGCCGCTGGATGCGCAGGTGGGGGTATCGCCCCACCGGTCTCATCTGCTGCGCGCATGGCGGCCCGTGTTGTGTGTGTAGTGCCTTCAGCGACGCAGACCCAGCCGGCCGATCAGGGCGGCATAGCGGGCGGTGTCCTTTCGCTTCAGGTAATCGAGCAGATTGCGACGCTGGTTGACCATGCGGATCAGTCCGCGACGCGAGTGGTGATCCTTCTTGTGGGAACCGAAGTGTCCCTGGAGCTTGTCGATGTTTGCCGAAAGCAGCGCCACCTGTACTTCCGGGGAACCGGTATCTTTCTCCCCCGTCTGGTAGTCCTTGACGATGTTCGCTTTCTCTTCAACTGTCAGTGCCATTGCCTTTTCCTCTTCAGGTTGAATATGCCGGACGGATCACTCCGCCCCTTGACCGAATCCAGGCCGCGCATATCTGCAGCCGGATCGTGCTTGCCTCCGGGAAGGCCCATCCCCCCCGGCAGGCCTGATCACCGCGCGGACTGCGCGGCCATCATCCTTCGGGGCGCTACGCGACGATCATCAGTGATCTCGCCTATGCCCCTGAATACTCCGTCTTCGTCGACCACACGGACCATTCCCCGCTCCGGTGGCACCTGCGCCACCATCACCGCCTGCCCTTGGCAGAGGTAAAAGAGGCTTGATTCCGCCACTGGCACTGCCGGCAGATGCTGCACGGCGCACTCCACGGGCAGCATCAGGGCGTCCAGTGCGTCGAAGTCGCCTTCATCGCGCAGTTCCTGCAGCCTGGCAAGAGGCACCGCGTGAGCCTCGGTGAACTGCGCGGAGGCCGTTCGCCGAAGCTCTGCAACGTGAGCGCCGCAACCCAGCGCCGCACCGATGTCCTCGGCCAGCGTGCGCACATACGTGCCCTTGCTCGCCCTTACGCGAAGCCGGAGCAAGGCACGCTCTCCGGGCTCGAAGCCCATCAATTCCAGCGAGTGGATGCTGACCTCACGGGCCTCGCGTTCCACTTCCTCGCCGCGGCGTGCGAGTTCATACAGCGGCACTCCGCCCCGCTTAAGCGCTGAGTACATCGGCGGCACCTGGCGGATCAACCCGCGAAAGCGCGGCAGCACGTCTTCTATCGCCGTCAGATCCACATCCGTCGCGCTCGCCACGGCGATTTCCTGGCCGTCGGCGTCGGCGGTGTCGGTGCGCACCCCGAGTACCACCGTTGTCAGATATTCCTTGTCGGCTCCCAGCAGGTACTGCGACAACTTGGTAGCTTCACCGAAACACAGTGGCAGCACACCCGTGGCGAGAGGGTCGAGACTACCCGTATGCCCCGCCTTGGCGGCGAAGAGAATGCCCTTCGCCCGCTGCAGTGCGCCGTTCGACGTAAGACCCGCAGGCTTGTCGATCACCAGCACACCATCGATTCGCCGGCCACGCCGCTGCTTGGCCAATCAGCTCTCCCTGTCCGTCTCGTCGTGGAGCGTGTCGTCGGCGGCCACCGCCCGATCGATCAAATCAGACAGGAGCCTGCCGCGCGTGACGGAGGCGTCATACACGAAGTGCAATCGGGGTACGGAGCGCATACGCGCATCGCGTGACACCTCGGTGCGGAGATAACCCGCGGCACCGCTCAGCACCTCGAGCGGTTCGCGCGCCGCAGCCTCGCTGTCTGCCTCCATGAACGTCACAAAGACCTTCGCGTGAGCCAGGTCGCGGCTCACCTCGACCTCGTTCACACTCACCATGCCAATACGCGGATCGCGCATGCTGGTCTGCAGCAGCCGCGCCAGTTCCTGGCGCAGATAATCTGCAACCCGCTGCTTGCGCCCGAACTCACGCGCCATCGGACAGTCTCCGCAACCAGTGACGCATCAGAGCGTCCTGGCCACCTCGCGCACGCTGTAGACCTCGATCTTGTCGCCAACGCGCACGTCGTTGTAGTTGCGTACACCGATACCGCACTCGAAGCCGGCGCGCACTTCGGCGACGTCGTCCTTGAAGCGGCGCAGCGATTCCAGTTCGCCCTCGAAGATGACCACGTTCTCGCGCAGCACGCGAATCGGCTTGTTCCGGTACAACGTGCCTTCGATCACCATGCAGCCGGCAACTGTGCCGAACTTGGGCGAGCGGAAGGTGTCGCGCACCTCGGCGACACCGAGAATCTCCTCGCGACGCTCCGGCTGAAGCATGCCGCTCAGGGCCTTCTTCACGTCATCGATCAGGTCGTAAATGACGCTGTAGTAGCGCAGATCAACACCTTCACGCTCCACGGCACGGCGCGCCGCAGCATCAGCGCGGACGTTGAAGCCGAAGACCACGGCGCTCGTGGTGAGCGCAAGATTGACGTCAGTCTCGGTGATGCCACCGACAGAGCCGGCCACGATATTGACGCTCACCTCATCGTTACCCAAGTCGAGCAGCGCGCTCTGAATCGCTTCGAGCGAGCCACGCACGTCGGTCTTGACCATGACGTTGAGGATGCGCCTGTCCTTGCCGATGTCCGCGAACATGGTTTCCAGGCTGGCGGCTTTCTGGTGGGCGAGACGTGACTGGCGGCGCTTGATCTCCCGGGAACCAGCAACTTCGCGCGCCTGGCGCTCGCTCTCGACCACCACGAAGGGATCGCCCGCGTCAGGCGTGCCATCAAGGCCGAGGATCTCGAGCGGGATGGACGGACCAGCTTCCTCGAGCGGCTTCCCGGCCTCATCGAGCATGGCGCGGACACGTCCATAGTGGGTACCGGCAAGCACGATCTGGCCCGGCTTCAACACACCTCGCTGCACCAGCAGGGAGGCGACCGGACCACGACCCTTGTCGAGGCGAGACTCGATCACGATACCCTGAGCGGTCACATCGCGCGGAGCCTTCAACTCCAGTACTTCAGCCTGCAGCAGGATCGAGTCGAGCAGCTGGTCGATGCCTTGGCCCGTGTGAGCGGAGACCTCGGCGAACTGCGTGTCACCGCCCCACTTCTCAGAAATAACGCCGTGCTGCGACAGTTCACTGCGGACCCGCTCGGGATCGGCGCTCGACTTGTCCATCTTGTTGACGGCCACGACCAGCGGCACCTTCGCGGCACGAGCATGCTGAATGGCCTCGATGGTCTGCGGCATGACGCCATCATCCGCCGCCACAACCAGGATCACGATGTCCGTACTCTTCGCGCCGCGCGCCCGCATAGCGGTGAACGCCGCGTGACCAGGGGTGTCGAGGAACGTCACCATGCCGTGGCCGGTCTGGACGTGATAGGCGCCGATGTGCTGGGTGATGCCTCCAGCCTCGCCACTGGCAACGCGCGTCTCGCGGATGTAGTCGAGCAGCGAGGTCTTGCCGTGGTCGACGTGACCCATGACCGTAACGACAGGCGCTCGTCGAACCGGCGTACCTTCCGTATCCGACACGCGGACGAGGTCGTCTTCCAGCACATCGTCCCGAAGGAGACGAACCCGGTGGCCCATTTCCTCAGCGACCAGCGTGGCGGTTTCCTGATCGAGCGGCTGGTTGATGGTGGCCATCACGCCGAGCTTCATCAGCTCCTTGATGACGGCGGTCGACTTGACCGACATCTTCTGTGCGAGCTCGGCGACCGTGATCGATTCCGGCAATGCGACTTCGTACACGATCTTGTCCGTGGGCAGTTCGAATCCGTGCTTCAAATGCTCCTCGTGCGCAGGCTTCAGATCGCGGCTGCGTCGCTCACGACGCAATGCGGCAGCTTCTGCTTCCTCGAGGTCCGCCTCGGAGAGCGGGATTGCCGTGGGGCGGAGCAGCGCGTCGCGCTCACGCTCCCAGGCCGTCTTTGCGCCCTTCTTGCGGGGCTTGTCGTCGTCCGGGGCATCGTCGCGACGTTTGCCCTTGGCAGGCCGCACATCTTTCGCACCCTTGGGCGCGCCAGGGCCGCCGGGGCCGCCAGCAGGTCTGGCCGGCGTCGCGGCAGTTTCTTCCTGCCG
>CAJADV010000502.1 GCA_903938575.1 uncultured Gammaproteobacteria bacterium | reverse complement strand
TTCCGGTCGTTCCGCGTCCCGGACACCAACGCCTGCCTCGCGATCTTCGACCTCAACTGCCCCGTGTTTTTCGCGCCAGAGGAACGTGTGGATTACGCGGCATTCCTCGCCGGCGAACCCGCCACCTACGAGCTGTGCCTGTCCGGCGGCTGCATCGTGGGCGCCTTCGGCCTGACGCCGGGCGAGGCCGGCAGCGCGCGTCTGAACTGGATCCTGCTCGATCCCGCTGCGAAGGGTGCGGGGGCAGGCGCCGCCATGAAGCGTCGAGCGATCGGTCGTGCGCGCGGCGTAGGCGCGACGCATATCGACATCGCTGCCAGCCATCTTTCGGAACCGTTCTTCGCGAAATTCGGCGCGCGCACCCTGAGCCGAGAGGTAAACGGCTGGGGCCCGGGGATGCACCGTTACGACATGCTGCTGCAGGTCTAGCATGCCGCAGCTCGCACTACCCTCGGCCCGCGTGCATTACACCGCACACGGCGCCGCCGCGTGCCTGAGTTCAGCGCGCATGGTCACGCTGCCCTGCGGGCGTGCGCCCTTCACTGAAATGCCGCAGCTATTTCTCGCGCATGTACAGCCCTTCGTTGCGGCTTGCGGACAGGCCTGACACTCTTGCGTCCGTGCCTGCCGCCTGCGCGCGGCAGCCGTTGGCAACACAGGATGACCCCATGCACGCCTTTTACACCGCAACCCGTTTTTTCGCGGCCTGCGACAGACCCGCCGCCCGGGCGATGCGGGAACTCGGCTGCTCATGAGGCGGGGCATTAAGCGGTACGTCAAACGCAGTCCTAAAGCAGGGTCCGTTGGCGTTTTCCTCCGCCTGGGCGTCATCGTGGTGCTGGCCGGGTGTGCTTGGTACATGTGGGCGCAGGATCCGCTGAACCCCGACCGGCGGCGCGCGGCGCAGTTCTGCCAGAGCGCTATGCAGGACATGTCGCCAGTCGAGATCATGCAGGCAGCGAGCGCGAAAGGCGCCACGGGCTTCGCGACGCCGAGTCCGGAAGAACTGGTTGTTTACTTCGGGAAAAGCGCGTGTGGCGTGGAGATCGATGTCGGGCGAGGTTCTCACAGGTAGTCGCGCGCGGCAGTTCGTATCAAGGCACGGTCGCGGGCATGGCCCGCTCCTACAGTCCCCGCATAATCGTGCCAGCCCCCGCACATTCCCCGTAGGAGCGGGCCACGCCCGCGACACAAGCCCCTGGGATCGCGCCACGCACGCGACCGTACTGCCGTCGCGGACACTACCCGCTACGTGCTCAATGCGTCTCGAACCACTTCAGGATGTGCACGATCTTGCCTGCCAGCCTGCAAGGCCGTCCTTCCATGCCGTGCGAGGCCTCGGGGATGCGCACCAGCGTGGCGTGAAGGGCTCCTTCGCCGCCGCGGGCAGCGCGATGGCGGCCATGAGGACGGGGCTCACGCAGAGATGCAGCCGCGGTGAGCGCATGGCAGGCTCCGGTGTGCATTTGTGAAGCCGCGAGACCAGCGGAGCTGGTGCACGCCGCAAAGCGCAGACGGGTAGAATCCGCACATGCATCCCGAACTCATCCTTGACCCGCTGAACCCCGCCCAGCGCGAGGCCGTCTCCGCGCCCGACGCCAATCTTCTGGTGCTCGCGGGTGCGGGCAGCGGTAAGACGCGCGTGCTGGTGCACCGCATCGCGTGGATGGTCTACGAGTTCGGCGCCATGCCCTTCGGCATCATGGCGGTGACCTTCACCAACAAGGCAGCGGCAGAGATGCGCGCCCGTCTCGAGCAGATGCTCGATGTCTCCACGCGCGGGATGTGGGTGGGTACTTTCCACGGACTCTCGCACCGGCTGCTGCGCGCGCACTGGGAACAGGCGGGGCTGCCGCAGAATTTCCAGATTCTCGATTCCGATGACCAGCTGCGCGTGATCAAGCGCGTGACGCGGGATATGAATCTCGATGAGGACCGCTGGTCGCCCAAGCAGACACAGTGGTGGATCAATGCCCACAAGGACGAAGGCCGGCGTGCCTTCGAGATCGAGGACCACGGCGAGCCCGTGCAGTCGACGCTGCTCTCGGTTTACCGCCAGTACGAGGCCGCCTGCGAGCGCGGTGGCATGGTGGATTTCGCCGAGCTGCTGCTGCGCTCCTGGGAGCTGTGGCTGAAGGACGCCGCGCTGCTGGCGCACTACCGGCAGCGCTTCGCGCACCTGTTGGTCGATGAGTTCCAGGACACCAACACCATCCAGTACAAGTGGCTGCGCGCGCTCGCCGGCCCCGAGGCGCGCGTCACGGCCGTGGGCGACGATGACCAGTCGATCTACGGCTGGCGCGGCGCCAAGATCGAGAACATCCACCAGTTCCAGCGCGATTTCGCCGATGTGCGGCTGGTGCGGTTGGAGCAGAACTACCGCTCCACGGCCAATATCCTGAACGCCGCCAACGCGGTGATCGCCAACAACTACGGGCGTCTCGGCAAGAGCCTGTGGACGAGTGGCGGTGAGGGTGACCCGATCACGTTGTATGCCGCCTTCAACGAGCAGGACGAGGCGCGCTACATCGTCGATGAGCTGCAGAAGTGGATCGCCCTCGGGCATCAGCGCGCCGAGGCCGCGATCCTCTACCGCTCCAACGCCCAGTCGCGGGTGTTGGAAGAAGCGCTGCTGCGCGCGGGCATCCCGTATCGCGTCTACGGCGGCCTGCGATTCTACGAACGGCTCGAGATCAAGAACGCGCTTGCTTACATGCGGCTGCTGCTCAACCGGGATGACGACGCCGCTTTCGAGCGGGTGGTGAACACGCCCCCGCGTGGCATCGGTACCACCACGGTCGATGCCATCCGCGCGTTGGCGCGCAACCGCTCGATCTCGCTGTGGGCGGCGGCCAAGGAACTCGGGCCCACACTGTCCGCGCGCGCACGGAACGCGCTGCTTGGATTCGTCGATCTGATCAACCAGCTGCAGCGCGACGTCGAGAATCTGGAGCTTGCCGAGAGGGTCGATCGGATGCTCGCGGCCACCGGGCTTATCGAGCACCACCGCGCCGAAAAGGGCGAGCGTGGCGAGACGCGCGTGGAGAACCTCGAGGAACTGGTGAGCGCCTGCCGCGCTTTCACACCCGAGGATCCCGAGCGCGGCGCGCTGGAGCAGTTCATCGACACCGCCTCTCTGGATGCCGGCGACACCCAGGCCGAGGAGTTCGAGGACAGCATCCAGCTGATGACCCTTCACTCCGCGAAGGGCCTCGAGTTCCCGCTGGTATTCCTGGCCGGCATGGAGGAAAACCTGTTTCCCCACGCCATGTCCCGCGAGGAACCCGGTCGTCTCGAGGAAGAGCGCCGTCTCTGTTACGTCGGCATTACCCGCGCGATGCAGCGCCTCGTCATGAGCTTTGCCGAGAGCCGCCGCCTGCACGGCCGTGAGACCGTGAACGGCATGTCGCGCTTCTTGCGCGAGATCCCGGCCGAGCTCCTCCACGAGATCCGCCCGCGCCTGCAGGTCTCCCGGCCCATGGGCGAGGGCTGGAGCTCCCCGAGCAAGTGGGGCCAGTCCCAAAATAAATGGGGTCAGACCCCAATTTCCGAGAAACAAATGGGGTCTGACCCCATTTATTCCGGGTTCCGGCAACAGGAGAGCGAGGGCCTGCGCCTGGGGCAGCGCGTTCGCCATCAGCGCTTCGGCGAGGGCGTGGTCATCGGCTTCGAGGGCCAGGGCACGCATGCCCGGGTGAACGTCAATTTTGCGAACGAGGGCGCCAAATGGCTGGTGGTCTCGATGGCGAAGCTCGAGCCGCTGTAGGGGCCCGTCATGCGCGTGGGTTTGCGTCGATAGACCTCCACCGGGTCGCGGGCACGGCCCGCTCCTACGGAATCGGGCGCGTCCTGCCTTTCTCGTCGATCGACACGAAGACGAATGTCCCTTCGGTCACCTTGGTTTGCGAGTCGTTGGCGTCCCATTCCGCGCGCGGTGTGGTGGCCCAGACCTCGACACGCACCTGGATGGAGCTGCGACCCACCGCCATCACCTCGGTGTAGCAGCTGACCACCGCACCCATCTTTACGGGCACCAGGAAGCTCATGCGGTCGATGGCCACGGTTGCGGTGCGGCCGCGGGCCACCTTGCTGGCAGCCACGCCGCCCGCAAGGTCCATCTGCGAGAGCAGCCAGCCGCCGAAGATATCGCCGTTGGCGTTGGTGTCGCGCGGCATGGCGATGGTTTGCAGCGTCAGCTCGCCACTGGGCGAAGGCGTATCGTCGATGGAGGAGCTTTCGTCGGGTGTGTTTTTCTTCACGATGTGGCCCTGGCGGTGGAAGTCATTACTGGCGTTGATAACCCGAGCCCGGGTTCAGCCGCGCGATGCGGTTGCGCGCCTCGGGGGCGAGCGGAGACTGGCTCCGCGCGACGGGGTCGTAGTAGCGCAGCGCAGTTTCTACATCGCCCTCGCGCTGGGCGATTTCGCCCAGCCCGAAGGTGGCATCGGCTGTGGGCAGGAGCCTGTTCGCCACGCTGAGGTCCTGCTTGGCCACATCGAGATTGCCGCGCTTGAGGTGCAGCATCCCGCGTGTCAGATAGGGTCGGTAGTACGACTGGTTGAGCGCCACCGCCCGGTTCAGGCTCTTGATGGCTTCAGCGGGCTGGTCGAGGCGCAATTGCGCGGCACCTGCAAGCTCATGGAACTGGGCCTCGCGATCCTGCAGGCGAATCGCCTCGCGGCTGTATTTGAGCGCCTCGGCGTAGCGGTTCTGGCTCATGGCCGTCATGCCCTTGGCATGGGCCGCATAGGCCGGCCGATCGCGCTTCAACGCGGCCATCGCGCGCTGGAACTCCGCCCGTCCGTCGCGGCCTGTGGTGCCTAATTTCGCGGCCGTGCGGAGGTTGGCATCCACACGCTCCTGCGAGGGTGGATGGCTCGCGAACAGCGCGCCGTAGCCTGCCGGCTGCTGGCTCCCGGAGAGCTGCACGAAGCGCTGTTGCAGGGCTACCGCGCCTTGGAGGTCGTAGCCCGCGCGGGCCATGTACTGCATGCCGTAGCGGTCAGACTCGAGCTCCGCATCGCGCCCGTAGCGGGTCTGGACCAGCGCCCCGCCCAGCTGCGCGCCTTGCATCGCCAGATCCTGCATGCCAGTCCCGGCGGTGGCCACGCCGATCACGGCAAGCCCGATGTTCAGCAGCGTGCCTTTCTCCTGCTGCTTGGCGCCGTGACGCGCGGCTGCGTGAACGATCTCGTGGCCCAGCACGGCGGCAAGCTGCGCCTCGTCCTCGAGTTCGTAGAGCAGCCCGCGGTTCACGGCGATCTTGCCGCCCGGCAGCGCCCAGGCGTTGGGCACGGAGTTATCGAGGATCACGAATTCGTAGGGCAGTTCCGGGCGCTCGCTCACCCGCGCGAGACTCATGCCCACGCGGCTCACGTAGGCGTTCAGTTCCGGGTAGAGGGTGAGCACGCCGCCCTGGCTCTGCTGCGAGGGGCCGTATTGCGCCTGCCCGATGCGGATCTCGTCCTGCTCCGACACGAAGCTCAGTTCCGATGAGCCTGTTACCGGGTTGACGTCGCAGCCGCAGACCAGCAGCGCGGCGGCCGCAGCGAGCAGGGTGTGCAATGACCGTGGCGTGTTCATCAAGCTAGAATCGGCCTGCTGACTGGGAAAAAAGATTCTGCCAGTCCGACTGCCCCCATACCACCCGTCAAAGTGCCCCGTTCCAGGAAACCCTCGCGATGCTGCTCGTTGTTTCGCCCGCCAAGACACTCGATTTCGAGACACCCTCGCCGGCGTTCGCGCCGAGCAAGCCGACTTTCCGCGCCGAGGCCAGCACGCTGATCGAGCAGCTTCGCACCATGGAAGAGAAAGCCGTCGGTGCCCTGATGGATTTCAGCC
>CAJADV010000501.1 GCA_903938575.1 uncultured Gammaproteobacteria bacterium | reverse complement strand
GATTCTACTGCACGGGCAGTCCGTTGGCGCGGGCGGGAGCGGCTGGTGCTGATGCGAATGGCTGGAATCGCGGGCATGGCGGCGTGCGGGTGCGGTGTGCTGCGCTGCGTTGGTCGCGGGCATGGCCCGCTCCTACTCGGGGATGGCGGCGTGCGCGTGCGGGTGCGGTGTGCTGGTCGCGGGCATGGCCCGCTCGTACGCGGCCGACCGCGCCATTCGCTCGATCTCGTGCTCATACGCAACCGACCGTGTAGGAGCGCGCCATGCGCGCGACCTCCGCGGTACGCGAGTTACCGCGCTACTGCGGCAGCGAGGACGGCGGATTCTCCAGGCGTGTGAGGCGCTGTGCCACCTGCTTGCGGAACTCGATGGTCGACTGCACCCACTGCTCGTTCTCTTTGAGGCGCGATTCCTGCGCCCGTTGGGTGTTGGAGAGCGTGTTCACCGTGCTGTTCATGCGGCCGATGGAATCCTGCAAGGCGGCCTGTTGCTGTTTCAGCGTATCGACGGTGCCGGCAACGGCAGTGGCCTGGCCGACCCCGCCTTTAAGCCCGCTGATTTCGGCGGTAGCCGCCGTGAGTTGTTTCTGCTGGGCGATGTAGCTGCCGGCGGCTTTTTTCATGCCGGACTCGAGTTCGGTCAGGCGGGCATCGTTCTTGCGCCAGGCCGAGGCCCACAACTTGTCGACTTCCCCGCCAAGCTCCTTGATCTTCACCTGCATCGCGGCGCTCGACTGGTTCACGTTGTCGCCGGTTACGGAGAGCTTGCCCTCAAGATCGGCGATGCGGAGGTTCGCCTGCGCAAGCTCGGTGTCCAGACGCACGGTCTGCTGGTAGAGCAGCGCCGCGACGGCTGCCGTGGCAAGCCCCAGCAACAGGGCGAGGACGGCGACATAGCGCATCGAACCGCCATTGCCCCCCTGCGACGGAGCACCCTCGGCTCGGGACGCTCGCGCCGGCGGCTCGGAGCGGACACGACGATGTGCGGCCTCGTCGCCGTCTCGCGTAGGCACGATCAAAGGGATGTCAGTCAGATTGTCTTCTGGGCTCGGCATGATCAGCAGGGTCACTGGAAACCGGTGGAAGTATAGGCAACAAAAAAGGGCCGCAAGGGCCCCTTTTTGGCCGCACTAGTGCGCGCTCAGAGCAGGCTCATCACCAGCCAGAGCACCACGGACAATGCGATCGAGCAGTGGATCACGCCGCGCACGGTGGCGATGGCAGGCCAGAGCTTGCCCTTGATGGCGTTCAGTTCGAGTGCGGCGATGATTGCCACAGACACGCCCAGAGCCGTGCCGCTGGCATTGCCGAGCAAGCCGTGCGAGAGGTGCGCCGAGGAGCCCATCAACAGCAGCATCGGACCGGAGAAGAGCACGTTGGTGCGGGATGCGAGCAGCGCCTTCGGGCCCGCTGCAGCGGCATCACCGGGCACGATGCCACAAACGATCTTCTGGTTCGGCCAGATGATCAGCCAGACGTTCAGGAACATCAGCGTGCCCATCAGCGCGCCGATGGTGATGTCGAAGGTCCAGGCGCGTGTCGGGTGGCCGTAGAGACCGAGGATCACGACGCCGGACAGGAAGGTGAGCAGTGCGCCGTAGCGGAACCACCAGAGGGCGCGTGGCGCGAGCTTCTTCACGGCATCGGATTTGGCATCGGGCGTGGCTTCCTTGAAGTACTCGCCCTGCACGAAATTGAAGTAATACAGCAGGCCTATCCAGGTAACGCCGGCCATAAAATGGACCCAGCGGGTGAGCTGTGCGGCCCCGGCCAGGCTAAAGATATCTGGGTTCATGTTGTTCTCCTCTGAGCGGTGTGTGTGCGTCACGCGGCGATTGCGGATTCGCGCAAGGCGACTCGCACGCGATGCGACAAAGCATCGGTTGTAGTGTAGGCGGCGCTCACGGAATTGGAAACAAAAAGAAAGCCCCGGCAAGTGCCGGGGCTTTCAGGTTCAGCAGAGCCGAACAGGAGGCTTACATCATGCCGCCCATTCCACCCATGCCGCCCATGCCGCCCATGTCGCCACCGCCGTGGCCGTGGCCTGCCTTGTCTTCCGCCATGTCAGCGACCATCACTTCAGTGGTGATCATCAGCGCGGCAATGGAGACCGCGGCCTGCAGCGCAGTGCGGGTGACCTTGGTGGGATCCAGGATACCCATCGCGATCATGTCACCGAACTCGCCGTTGGCTGCGTTGTAGCCGTAGTTGCCCGTGTGCTCCTTGACCTTGGCCAGGATTACCGAGGGCTCCTCGCCAGCGTTCTGCACGATGGCGCGCAGGGGCGCTTCCATCGCACGGATCGCCACTGCGATGCCGTGGTTCTGGTCTTCGTTGTCGCCCTTCAGACCCTTGATGGCCTGCACGCAACGCACCAGTGCCACGCCGCCGCCGGGAACCACGCCTTCCTCTACCGCAGCGCGGGTCGAGTGCAGCGCGTCTTCGACGCGGGCTTTCTTTTCCTTCATCTCGACTTCGGTGGCAGCGCCAACCTTGATCACGGCAACACCGCCGGAGAGCTTCGCAACGCGCTCCTGGAGCTTCTCGCGGTCGTAGTCGGAGCTGGTCTCCTCGATCTGCACGCGGATCTGCTTCACGCGGGCTTCGATGTCGGCCTCAACGCCGGCGCCATCGATGATCGTGGTGTTGTCCTTGTCCATGGTCACGCGCTTGGCGGAACCCAGGTGCTCAAGGGTGGTGCTCTCGAGCTCGAGGCCCACTTCCTCGCTGACAACGGTGCCACCGGTCAGGATTGCGATGTCCTGCAGCATCGCCTTGCGACGATCGCCGAAGCCCGGCGCCTTGCAGGCCGCGACCTTCAGGATGCCGCGCATGGTGTTAACCACGAGCGTGGCCAGTGCCTCACCCTCGACGTCCTCGGCAACCACGACCAGCGGCTTGCCCGACTTTGCTACCTGCTCAAGGAGCGGCAGCATGTCGCGGATGTTCGAGATCTTCTTGTCGACCAGCAGGATGAAGGGGCTCTCGACTTCGACAGCCATCTTTTCCTGATTGTTGATGAAGTAGGGCGAGAGGTAGCCGCGATCGAACTGCATGCCCTCGACGATGTCGAGTTCGTTGTTCAGGCCTGAGCCCTCTTCAACGGTGATCACGCCTTCCTTGCCTACTTTCTCCATCGCCTCGGCAATGATCTTGCCGATGCTCTCGTCGCCGTTGGCGGAGATGGTGCCTACCTGTGCGATCGACTTGCCGTCGGCGCAGGGGGTCGACATTTTCTCGAGTTCGGCAACCGCAGCGGCGGAGGCCTTGTCGATGCCGCGCTTCACGTCCATCGGGTTCATGCCGGCGGCAACCGACTTCAAGCCCTCGTTGACGATGGCCTGGGCCAGTACCGTCGCGGTGGTGGTGCCGTCACCGGCGGTGTCGGAGGCCTTGGAGGCCACTTCCTTCACCATCTGGGCGCCCATGTTCTCGAACTTGTCCTTCAGTTCGATTTCCTTGGCTACCGAAACGCCGTCCTTGGTGACGGTGGGTGCGCCGAAGGACTTGTCGAGGATCACGTTGCGACCGCGCGGGCCGAGGGTGGCCTTCACGGCGTCGGAGAGCAGGTTGACGCCTTTCAGCATCCTTTGACGACCGGAGTCGCCGAACTTCACATCTTTAGCTGCCATGGTTCAGTTCCTTAACTGGTATAACCGGATTGGATCACGAGGGCTTGCCCGAACGGGGACGACTGGCGTCCCGCGGAGGCTTCGCTCACTCGATCACGCCGTAGATTTCGCTTTCGCTCAGGATCACGACTTCGTCGCCGCTGATCTTGACCGTGTTGCCCGAGTACTGGCCGAAGAGAACCTTGTCACCGACCTTCACGGACATCGGACGGATCTGGCCGTTATCGAGGGCCTTGCCGTTGCCAACTGCCAGGACTTCACCCTGGGTGGGCTTTTCCTTGGCCGAACCGGCCAGGACGATGCCGCCTGCGGAGACGGTCTCTTCCTCTTTACGCTTCACGACCACACGGTCGGACAGAGGACGGATCTTCATTGCTGTTTCTCCCTGATCAATGGTTTGCACTCTGATACACCCGATATTAAAGGGAGGAGGCAAAGCCTCGTCCCTTTTGGCACTCTCACTCGGGGAGTGCCAATCATATGCGGGAAACCCTCAAGGTCAAGCCGGGAATAGGTGACGCAATGGTGTCGCCGCCCTACCTGCCTGAGCCTCAAGGCCTCGCGCTGATCTAAATGGGGGCAGTCGGATGAGTTTCAAGGGGGAAACCGTCGAAGGCGCCAGCCGCGGCGCCCTGCCCGATCAGCCTGAGCCCCCTGCAGGGCTCGCGCCGGACCGACGATCCGCCACCAGGTAAACCGCCAGCACGACCCCGGGGATGCCAAGCGCCGCGGAATACCCGAAGAACCCGGCGTAGCCGATCCAGTCCACCATCACACCGGACAAGCCGCCCAGGAGTTTGGCCGGTAGTGTCATCAGGGAACTGAACAAGGCGTACTGGGTGGCGGTGTATGCCGTGTTTGTGAGCCCCGAAAGGTACGCAATGAACACCGCGCTGGCGAGCCCTCCGCAGAGGTTGTCCGCGCTGACGACCAGCGCCAGCAGCGGCAGACTGGGTTTGCTGAGGGCGAGAAGCACGAACAACAGGTTGGTCCCTGCCACCAGGCCCGCTCCTGCCACGAGCGGGCGCGCAACGCCGTAACGCACCACCAGCGCCCCTCCCAGGGCCGCACCTGCGATGGTCATGAAAAAGCCGAACACCTTGGTCACATCGGCAATCTGCGTCTTGCTGAAGCCGAGATCGAGGTAAAACGGGTTCGCCATCACACCCATGGTGATGTCGCTCAGCTTGTAGAGCGCGATGAGCGCCAGGATCGCGAAAGCCTGGCTGCCGCTCCGGGTGAAGAACTCGATGAAGGGTTCGATGAGGGCTTCGGTAACGAAGCGCATGAAGCGTTCGAGCATCCCGCCCGCAGGCAACTGCCGCTTGGCGGAGGCCTCGGGGTGTGCGGGCTCCCGCATCAGCAGGGTCGCGACGATACCCACCCCCGTCAAGGCAGCCATCGAGAGATATGCCACGGACCAACCTGCACCCTCGGCGATATAGAAGGCACCTGCACCCGCGACGAGCAGCGCCACGCGATACCCAAACACATAGGCCGCCGCCATCGCGCCCTGTATGTCCGTGTCGGCCGCCTCGATACGCCATGCATCGATCGTGATGTCCTGGGTCGCGGAGCTGAAGGCAACAAGCACCGCACACAGCGCAACCGCGGCAATGCTGGTGCTGGGGTCGAGCTGCGACATGCAGAGCAACCCTGTCGCGATGCCGAGTTGCGCCGCCAGCATCCAGCCTCGCCGCTTGCCCAGCAAGCGCGTAAGGAACGGAAAGGGAAGCCGGTCAACCACCGGCGCCCAGATGACCTTCACCGAGTAAGTGACGCCCACGAGGCTGAAAAATCCGATCACGGAGAGATCGGTCCCGACATCGCGCAGCCATGCCGAAAGCGTGGAGAACACCAGGAGGTACGGCAGACCCGCACTGAAGCCCAGCCACACCATTCCGGTGACGCGAGGCCCCGTATAAACCAGCGCGGCATCGCGCCAGGTGCGACTGCCTGGCTCCGGGCCTGCGGCTGGCACGTTCAATCCCGGAAATTCTGGAACTGCAGCGGCGCCTCCAGCTCCTGCTTGCGCAGCAGCGCGATGGCCTCTTGCAGATCGTCACGTTTCTTGCCGTTCACGCGGACCTGATCGCCCTGGATCGAGGCCTGCACCTTGAGCTTGCCCTCCTTGATGATCTTCACGATCTGGCGCGCGAGTTCGATCTCGATGCCGTGACGCATCGTGATCTCCTGCTTGACGATGCGGCCGCCGCCCTGCGGGTCCGCCTCTTTCATGGCGCGGGCGTCGATGCCGCACTTGGCAATGCTGGTGCGCAACACATCGCGCATCTGCTGGAGCTGGAACTCGCTCTCGGCATGCAACGTGACGACCCGCTCCTTACGATCAAAACCGGCATCCACACCCTTGAAGTCAAAGCGGTTGGCGATCAGCCGCGCCGCCTGGTCAATGGCGTTGGTGAAGACGTGCAGGTCGACTTCCGAGACCACGTCGAACGAGGGCATGCGTTTTCTCCTGCGGCAGCTTCGCGATGCGCGATAATGCCCGGATGCAAGAGACACCCACAAGCGCAACGCGAACCGCATGGCATGTGCTGGGCGCGGGTGCCATGGGTTGCCTGTGGGCCTGCTCGCTTGCGAGCGCCGGCAATGCGGTCAGGCTGCTGCTGCGCGAGCCTCCCGCTTGCGGCTCGGATGCCAGCATCACCCTGATCCCGCATCCCGCCGATGGCCTGCGCGAGGAGACGTTGCTGGTCCCCGTGTGGCTCGAGGCTGCGCGGGACAATGCACCCATAGCCCGCCTGCTCGCCTGCACCAAGGCGCCCGATCTGCTGCCGGCGCTCGAACACATCGCCCCGCGAATTGCCGATGGCGCGGCGGTCGTGTTGCTGCAGAACGGCATGGGGTTTCACGCCGCGGTAGCGTCCCTGCTGCCGCGGGCACGGATTTTCTGCGCCCTCAGCACGGAGGGCGCCTACCGCGAAGGCTCTCTCCATGTGCGCCACGCGGGCAGCGGCGAAACGCTGCTTGGCGCTTTCCCGGGCAGCGCTGAAATCGGGGCCACGGAACTGGTGGGCGAACTCGGGCGCGGATTCCTGCCGGTGCGCGCGGTAGAGGACATCATCCCCGCGCTATGGGCAAAGCTCGCGGTGAACTGCGCGATCAATCCGCTCACGGCGCTGCACGGCTGCAGCAACGGCGAACTGCTGGACCGTCCGACGCTGCGAGGTGAATTCGATGCGCTCTGCGCAGAGATCGCCGCCGTACTCGCCGGGCTGGGACACCCAGGGCTAGCGGCAACGGTCGCGGCTGATGCAACGCGGGTGGCGCGGGCTACAGCCGCCAACCGCTCGTCCATGCGCCAGGACCTTGAGGCCGGACGCCGCAGCGAAATCGGCTTCATAACCGGATTCCTCTGCCAGCAGGCGCAGGCAGCGGGACTGCCCTGCCCGCTTAATGAAGCGCTCCTTACTGCTGTGCGGCAGCGCGAGCAGGCGAAGCAGGCCTGAACGAGCCGGCCCCTTAACCGCCGGGCCGCGCTGCGGTGGCAGCAGCGGCGCGGCGAGCCTCATCGAGAAATCCGCACAGCTGCTCCGCGCCGTCCAGGATCCGTACGGAGTGACGCTGCATGAGATCGGGAGGGATCGAGAAGACGTGATCCTCCCGCACGGCGGAGATCGCGGGCCACGCCTTCCACATCTCCATCCAGGCCGGCTGGCCGTCGTCACTGCCGCTGGCGATGATCACCTGCGGATCTGCCTGCAACACCGCCTCGATGCTCACGTAGGGGACCAGCGGCGCGGCAGAGCCGAACACATTCACGCCTCCGCACAGGGCAATCACATCACTGACGATATGGCTGTCATTCAGCGTCATCAGGGGCTCGTTCCAGATCTGGTAAAAAACCCGCACCGGCGCTTTGCCGCGCTGCTGCTGCCGCAGCACCTCAAGCCTGCGCGTGAAATCCGCTGCCAGCGGCCGCGCCTGCTCTTCACGACCCACCAGCCGCCCGAACCGGAGGAACAGCGCAGGAATATCCTCGAGGCGTCGCGGCTCGATCTCGAACACCGGAAATCCCAGCGCCCGCACGCGCCCGGGAATCTGCCCGTTGCCGCTCTGCCAGCCGAACACCAACTCAGGCGCAAGCGAAAGGATCAGCTCGTAGTTCGCTGTTGAGTAGTTGTTCACCCGCGGAATCGCCTTTGCGGCCTCGGGATAATTGCTGTATTCATCGGCACCGATGACATAGGCGCCAGCGCCAATATAAAAAAGCAGCTCCGTGATGTTCGGCGCGAGCGACACGATGCGCGTGGCGGGTGAGCCCAGTGTGATGGTGTGTCCGGCGTCATCGGCCTCTGTTATCGGCTCGCCGCAGGCTGCGGCTCCCGACAACAGCGAGAGCAGCAACAGCGCGGCAGCCGACAAGCGGCCCTTCATCAATGCACCACCATCGGCGCGCCCGTCAGCGGATGCGGCATCATCAGGCAGCGCAGCCCGAAGACACGCTCCACCAGCGCCTCGTCGAGCACCTCGGCGGGCGGGCCCTCGGCCGCCACCCGGCCGCAGCTCACCACCACCATGCGGTCGGCGCAGCGCGCTGCGAGATTCAAGTCGTGCAGCACCGCCAACACCGCAACACCCTCCCCGGCGAAGCGGCGTACTACATCGAGCGTGAGCTGCTGGTGCGACAGGTCGAAAGCCGAGGTCGGCTCGTCCAGCAACAGCACGCGCGATCCCTCCGGCGCGGGCTCCCAGATCTGGGCCAGCACCCGCGCAAGCTGCACGCGCTGCCTCTCGCCACCGGACATCTGGGTGTAGTAACGCTTGTCGAGATAACCCGCGTCCACCGCGTCCAGCGCCGCCTGCACGATCTCGCGATCGCGCGCGGCGCCCGTGTTGTGGGGAATACGCGCGAGTGCCACGACCTCACGCGCGGTGAACGGAAAGTCCAGCGTCGAGTGCTGCGGCAGCACCGCCATCACGCGCGCCCGAGACGCCGTGTCCCAGGCTGCGAGCGGGCGCCCGTTCAGCTCCACCAAGCCGGCCGTGGGATGCAGATCTCCGCAGAGCACACGCAGCAGAGACGACTTGCCCGCACCGTTCGGCCCGACGATCGCGGTGACCGTGCCGGGCTCCAGACCAAGGCCCACATCACGCAGCAGGTCGAAATCAGAGACGTGCAGCTGGATGCCTCTAGCGCGCAGCGCCATGTTCACAGGCTCCTGCGCTGTTGCAGCAGCAATGCCACAAAAAACGGCGCTCCCATCAGTGCGGTGAGTATCCCCGTGGGAAGCTCAGCAGGCGCCACTACCACACGCGCGGCGGCATCCGCGAGCGTGAGGAGAAGCGCGCCACCGATGCCGGCCGCGGGAATGACGCCGGAATGGTCCGGACCGATCGCAAGGCGCACCAGGTGCGGCACGATCAACCCGACAAAGGCGATGGCGCCTGCCATCGCCACACAGGTGCCGACCCCGAGCGCAGTCAGCACGATCAGGCGACGCTTGACGCCCTGTACGTCGATACCCAGATGTCGCGCTTCTGATTCGCCGAGCAGCAGCGCGTTCAGGGCCCTGGCCTCACGCGGGAGCCACACGGCCACAAGGCAGGCAACACCCGCGGCGATCAGTGCCCGCGGCCAGTTGGCAGTGCCGAATGCGCCCATTTGCCACAAGCTCATCTGGCGCAACATCTCGTTGTCGGCGAGGTATCCCAGCAGGCTGTTGATGGCACCTGCGATGGCGGACACGGCAATGCCCGCGAGCAGCATGGTGTTCACGGAGGTGCCGAATGCGCTGGTTGCCAGACGGTAGACGAGCACTGTCGCAAGCGCGCCACCGATGAAGGCGCCGATGGCGACCATGCCGAGCCCGGTCGCCTGAAAGAGGCCGCTCCAGTTGCCCGCGCAGACGATCACCACGCTGGCGCCGACGGATGCGCCGCTCGAGACGCCGATCAGCGAGGGATCCGCCAGCGGATTACGGAATAAGCCCTGCAGCATCGCGCCGCAACTCGCGAGCACGAGCCCGACGCTGAATCCGAGCAGCACCCGTGGCGCGCGGATCTCGAGCAGGATGAGCGCGTCACGCGGCGGCGTCTCGGGCGTGGCGATGTAGCCCGCGATCGCGCGCAACATTGCAGCGGGCGAAATGGCTACCGGGCCGGTCATCAGCGCGATCGCCAGAACAACAGGCGTGGCCAACAACAGCAGCGCCAGCAAACGCCCACGGGTCAGCAGGCGCCCCACGTTCAGGCTCCCGACTCGACTGCGGCGGACATGCCGTTGCCCGCAAGCGTGCGAGCTTGCGGCATCCCTGCCGGCAGTGGATGCAACTCCGGATGCAAGGCGTGGGCAAGAATCTCGAGGCTGTCGACCAGGCGCGGGCCGGGTCGGCTGAAATACGCATTGCCATCGAACAGCAACACGCGCGGCTTCGCGGCCGCGTGCAGCTGCGTCCAATCGGGCCGATCGAGAAACACGCGGGTGTCCTCGAGGCTTCGCTCGATGTCGAAACCGCACAGGGCGATCACGAGCACATCGGGGCTTGCGTCGGCCAACTCCTGCCACGCGCGTCGCTGCGACGGCTCACGCGCGGCACCGAGGCAGGGAATTCCCCCGGCGAGCGTGATCAACTCCGGGACCCAGTGGCCGCCATCGAAAATCGGATCGAGCCAATCAAGCAAGGCAACGCGCGGGCGCGCTGTGGCGGGAATGGCAAGGCTGCGGCTGGCCACTGCATCGATGCGTGACTGGAGTTCGGCGGTGTATTCACGTCCCCGCTCGACGCAACCCGCCGCCGCGGCAACCAGCCCCACGGTGTCCAGCACGTCCTGCAGGCAAATCGGCTCCAGATTGACCACCACCGGCGTGCCCGGAAGGCTGCCTATCGCGCGCGCCACCTCGCTGCCGGAAACCGCGCAGACATCGCACAGCGCCTGGGTAACGATGAGGTCCGGGGCGAGCTCGCGCAGCAGCTCCTCTTCCAGGCTGTAGAGGGAGGCATCGTCCTGCAACTGCGCGGTGACCAGGCGGTCGATCGCGTCACTGGAAAGTCCCGGAGGGATGCGCGAGCGCGTGAGCACGGGCATTCCCAGCACCGACGGCGGCCAGTCGCACTCGTGCGAGACACCCACCAGATCGTCGCGCAATCCGAGCCCGCAGACGAGCTCGGTTGCACTGGGAAGCAAGGTGACGATTTTCATTGAAGCCTGTAGCGCATCCCCAGGTAGCCCCCGATGCCGGGCGCACCATACCCGAAAACTTCCTCGTAATCCTCGTCGAGGAGATTCTCCCCGCGGGCAT
>CAJADV010000500.1 GCA_903938575.1 uncultured Gammaproteobacteria bacterium | reverse complement strand
TGATCCGGGAGGAACTCGCTCTTGGCGGCGTGTTGGCTCAGACCGGATCGGCGACAGGTACGCATGCGCCCCAAGGCTTTTCCGCCCTCGTGATCGGAGCCGGCATTTCGGGAATCTGCGCTGCGATCAAGCTCGCGGAGGCAGGGATCTCCTGCACGCTGATCGAGCGCAACCAGCGCTCGGGCGGCGTGTGGCTCGAGAACCGCTACCCGGGTGCCGCCTGCGATGTCCCGAGTCACCTGTACTCGTTCTCCTTCGCGCCCTTCGACTGGACACGATTCTTCGCCTGCGGCAGCGAGATCCATCAGTACCTCGAGAAAGTCGCCACCGATTTCGATGTCCTTTCGCGGGTGCGTTTTGGCTGCGAAGCGACCCAGGCGCGGTATCTGGAGAGCAGCGCCCGGTGGGAGGTCGATGTCCGGCATGACGATGGCAGAACCGAGTCGCTGCGCGCCAACATCCTGATCAGCGCAGTCGGCGCCTTCAACAAGCCCCGCTATCCGGATGTGCCCGGCATTGAGAGCTTCGCTGGCGCCAGCGCACACACGGCGCGTTGGCCCGCAGGGGGAATGGACTTCAAGGACAAGCGGGTGGTGGTGGTCGGCAACGGCGCAAGCGCGATGCAGGTTGTACCCGCTATCGCGGACGCGGTCGCATCGCTCACGGTCATCCAGCGTTCTCCCCAGTGGGCTGCACCCTTCCCCCGTTTCAAGGTCGATGTGCCGGAGCCATTGCAGTGGTTGCTGCGCGAAGTCCCGCTCTACCGTTTGTGGTACCGGCTACGCCTCAGCTGGGCATTCAACGACAAACAGTACGCCTCACTGCAGAAAGACCCGGCATGGGAACACCCGGAGCGCTCGATCAATGCGCTGAACGATGCCCATCGTCGCGCGCTTACGGATTACATACGCCGCGAGCTTGGTGACAGACAGGATCTGCTGCCCGACGTGCTACCGGGCTACCCGCCCTTCGGCAAGCGGATGCTCATGGACAACGGCTGGTTTCGTACGATGGCCCGGGAGAACGTGCATCTGGTAACGGCTGCGGTCACCGAGGTGCTTCCTGATCGCGTGCGCACCAGCGCAGGCACCGAGCACGAGGCCGATGTGCTGATCTGGGCGACGGGATTCGACGTGCTGAATTTCCTCGTGCCGATGCGTATTTTCGGTCGTGGCGCGCGCGAACTCCACGACGACTGGAAGGGCGATGATGCCCGCGCTTATCTCGGCACCGTGGCACCCGGCTTCCCCAACTTCTTTTGCCTGTACGGGCCGAACACGCAGTTCGGTCACGGCGGCAGCCTGATCACGGTGATGGAACGCCAGATGCACTACGTGATGTCCGTGCTCGGCCAGATGTTCGAGCAGGGCATCGCGGCAGTGGAAGTGAGACAGGACGTACACGACGCCTATAACGCCACCGTGGATCGCCTCCACGAAGGCATGGTCTGGACCCACCAGGGCATGGAGACCTACTACCGCAACTCACGCGGGCGCGTGGTGGTAAACAACCCGTTCCGCATGGTCGATTTCTGGCAGATGGTGGAGCGCGCGGATCTGGAGCAATACATCTCCACACCCGCCGCGGCGATCGGAGGCAACTGAGATGGCACCCGAGGTCGTGGTGGAAAAACGCGGCGCTACCCTGGTGGTGACCATCGACCGCCCTGCCCGCCGCAATGCCGTGAACCAGTCGGTGGCACTGGCCATTGCCGCCGCGATGGATTGGCTGGATGCAGACCCCGCGCTCCGTGTCGGCATCATCACTGGTGGCGGCGGATGCTTCTGTGCCGGCATGGACCTGATCGCCTTTCTGGACGGCGAACGCCCGGAAATCCCCGGCCGCGGCTTCGCCGGTGTAACCGAGACGCCGCCGCGCAAACCGCTTATCGCCGCGGTCGAGGGATTCGCACTGGCCGGGGGCTGCGAACTCGCGCTGGCCTGCGACCTGATCGTTGCCGCCGAGAACGCGAGTTTCGGGCTGCCCGAGGTCACGCGCGGACTGGTGGCAGGCTCCGGCGGCCTGGTGCGGCTTCCGCGCCGGATCCCGCCTGCCATTGCGCTGGAGTACGCGCTCACGGGCGAACGCATGGACGCAAGGACGGCCCATGGCTGGGGCCTGGTGAATCGCATCACAGCCCCGGGCGCAGCCCTCGATGGCGCGCTCGCTCTGGCGGAAAGCATCGTCAAAAACGGGCCCTTCGCCGTCGAGATGACAAAACGCATCGTTGTCGAATCGCCCTCCTGGACATCGGATGAG
>CAJADV010000499.1 GCA_903938575.1 uncultured Gammaproteobacteria bacterium | reverse complement strand
TGAATGAGATCTCGCACGGCGACAAATGCCTCGAGCGGCTGGCCATGCGGATCGGGGAAAGGCATGTGGAGCCGCGCGGTCTGGTGCGGGAATACGGGGCAGGATTCTTGGGCGTTGTCGCAGACTGTGACTACGAGATCCACGTTTTCGGCGATGACAGCATCGATGTGCTTCGGGCGCAACAGCGCGGTGGCCAAGCCCAGTTGCTGCAGTGCGAGGATGGCCTCCGGCGCCACGACGGGCTGCGGTGATGTGCCCGCGGAGAGCACGCGCACGCTGCCCGCGAACGCCTGCGAGAGCAGGGCCTCGGCCATTTGGGAGCGGCAGGAATTTCCGGTGCAGAGCACCAGCACGGTGTGCATGCGGGGGCTCGGTGATTGTGCTGGTTTCAATGGCCCGCCCTCGGTGGTGCCAGATGCCTCACGGCAACGATCGGCATACGTCTGCTGCCGAATGGTACGGGCCGATTGTTACATTCGCTCGGGGACCTCGATGCCGAGCAATTCGAGGCCCTGGCGGAGGGTGCGGCCGGTCACGGCGGCGAGCGCGAGCCGGCTCTCGCGGAGCTCCGCGGGCACGTCGTCCTTGAGTACCGGGCAGCTCTCGTAGAAGCGCATCAGGAGCCCTGCCAGCTCGTAGAGGTAGGCGCACATCAGGTGCGGCCAGGCTTCCAGTGTCACGGCCGTGAGCGCTTCGCTGAATTGCAGCAGCTTGAGTGCGAGCGCGCGTTCCTCGGCGGCTTCCAGCGCGATGGGCGCAGTGGTGGGGGCGATGCCCTCGAGCCCGGCACGCTTCAGCAGGCTTGTCACGCGGCTGCAGGCGTACTGGATGTAAGGCGCGGTGTTGCCCTCGAAGCTCAGCATCTGCGTCCAGCTGAACACGTAGTCGCTGGTGCGCGCCTTGGACAGATCCGAGTATTTCACCGCGCCGATTCCCACAATGCGCGCCACTTCGGCACGCTCGCTCGCGGTGAGGGCGTCGTTGCGCTCCTCGAGCAGACGGGCCGCTCGCTCCACCGCTTCGTCCAGCAGTTCGGCGAGTTTCACGGTGCCGCCGGCGCGTGTCTTGAAGGGCTTGCCATCCTCGCCCAGCATCTTGCCGAAGGGATGGTGCTCGAGCGTTGTGGTCTCGGGCACGAAGCCCGCGCGACGGCTGATGGCGAATATCTGCTGCATGTGCAGCTTCTGGCGATCGTCGATGAAGTACAGGATGCGATCGGCGTGAAGGTTGCGGGCGCGGTGACGTGCCGCGGCGAGATCCGTGGTGGCGTAGAGGAAGCCACCATCGGCCTTCTGCACGATCACCGCCTGCGGATTGCCCTCGCGGTCGCGCAGTTCCTCGAGGAACACCACCCGCGCGCCGTCGCTTTCCTGCAGCAGGCCGCTCTGGCGCAGTTCCTCGATCACCACGGGAAGATCCGTGTTGTAGGCGCTCTCGCCCTTCAGGTCGGCGCGGGTGAGCGTGACACCGAGCGCGCGGTAGATGGCCTCGGAGTGCGCCGCCGACATCTCGATGAAGCTCTGCCACAGCGACAGACAGTGGGCGTCGCCCGCCTGCAGTTTCACCACATAGTCGCGGGCGCGGTCGGCGAAGGCGGGATCGCTGTCGAAACGTCCCTTGGCCTCGCGGTAAAAGCCCTCTATGTCCGCGAGTGCGGTCTTGCCCACGCTCTCGCCGGTGGCGCCACGCTCCTCGAGCAGGGCGATCAGCATGCCGAACTGCGTGCCCCAGTCGCCCACGTGGTTCTGGCGGATGACGCGATCGCCGCAGAACTCGAGCGCGCGCACCACGGCGTCGCCGATCACGGTGCTGCGCAGGTGGCCGACATGCATTTCCTTGGCGAGGTTGGGTGCGGAGTAGTCAACCACCACCGTGTGCGGGTGTTCGGCTTGAGCGATACCGAGGCGGGGGTCCGCTGCCACGGCTTGCAGCCGGGCGGCGAGGAAGGCGCGCGAGAGGTGGATGTTGATGAAACCGGGGCCTGCGACCTCGACGCGCTCGACCAGTTCACCGATGTCGAGCGCGGCCGCGATGCGCTGCGCGAGTTCGCGCGGATTGCTGCCGGCGCGCTTGGCTGCCCCCATGGCGCCGTTGGCCTGATAGTCGCCGAAGCCGGCCTTGGTGGCGGGCGTGAGCAGTGCCTGACAGTCCGCAGGCAGGCCCACCGCGTGCATGGCGCGCTCGACCGCAGCCCTGAGTTCGTCTCGCAGATTCATCATTAACCAACCACCATCCCAAACAACCCATTCTAGTAGGAGCGCGCCATGCGCGCGACCGGCCCGATCGACTGCCATCCTCCGCAGCGCGCCATGCGCGCGACCGGCTGTGGGCCAGGCTATGGCGCGGGCTGCGCCGGGGCGGCCATACTCCGGACAAACTACAACAGGCCTTATCCATGAATCAGCCAGCCAAGGCCCCGATGGGCCGCATCGTGACAACGGCCCTCGCGGGCGCCTCGATCGAGTGGTACGACTTCTTCATCTACGGAACCGCGGCGGCGCTCGTGTTTCCAGCGCTGTTTTTCCCGGGCTCGGATCCGATGGCAGCCACGCTGCTGTCCTTCGGTACCTTTGCCGTGGGTTTTGTGGCGCGGCCGGTGGGCGGGGTGATATTCGGTCACTACGGTGACAAGGTGGGCCGCAAGCGCTCACTGGTGGCGGCACTGCTGCTGATGGGTCTCACGACCACCTCCATCGGGCTCATGCCCACCTACGCCACCATCGGTGTCTGGGCGCCGGTGCTGCTGGTCGTGCTGCGCTTCGCGCAGGGCATTGCGATAGGCGGGCAATGGGGTGGTGCGGTGCTGCTGCTCACCGAGAGTGCGCCTCCGGAGCGGCGCGGTTTCTATGGCTCCTTCGCGCAACTCGGCGTGCCCATGGGCGTGCTGCTGGCGAATCTCGTGTTCCTGCTCGTCACGCACGCCTTTGGCGATGAGGCCCTGCAGGAGTGGGCGTGGCGATTACCGTTTCTCTTCAGCGTGGTGCTGATCGGTATCGGTGCCTATGTGAACCTGCGTCTGGAGGAAACGCCTGCCTTCGCACAGGCGCAGAAGCAGTCTCCTCCGGCCCGGGGTTCGCCGATCCTGCGGGCGCTGCGCGAGCACCCGCGCATCATCCTGCTGGCTGCGGGCGCTTTTGTGGCGGTCAACTCGATCTTCTACATTTTCATCACGTATATCGTGGCCTATGGCACGAAGACTCTCGGCCTGCCCAAGACCACCGTGTTGGGGGCGGTGATGATATCGGCAGTCGTGCAATCGCCGATGCTGGTGATCGCCGCCGACATCTCCGACCGCGTTGGCCGTCATCGCGTGTTCCTCTGGGGGGCGGGCTTGCTGGGGCTCTGGTCGCTGGTGTTCGTACATTTGCGCGACAAGTGCGCCGACTTCTTCGGCTGTTTCGCCTTTATTCTTTAACGCAAGTAAGAAACTCTTTAAAACTTCTTTATCGGCACGATCTTCCAATACCTCACGCATTAAATTTTGTGCTTCTTGCGGCAGAAGATCTAGACCGCTTTCCATCTTAGAGATGGATGAAGCCCAATCAATAGAGCTCATCTTTAAACCTTTAGCTAGCC
>CAJADV010000498.1 GCA_903938575.1 uncultured Gammaproteobacteria bacterium | reverse complement strand
CGTGGCAGAGCACCATGGCGTCGGGCTGGCTGCCGTGCACCAGCCCCAGCGTGACGGCGGCGTAGGAGGGATGAAACAGCGAGCCTTGCCCCTCCACAAGATCCCAGTGGGTGGGGTCGTTGGCGGGTGAGAGCCACTCGGCCGCGCCCGAGACGAAATCCGCGATCACGGCGTCGATGGCCACGCCACGCTCGGCGATCAGCACGCCGGTCTGTCCGGTGGCACGGTAGTCGGCGGCGATGCCGCGCGCGTGGAGCTCCTGCTCCAGCGCCAGCACCGTGTATTTCTTGCCCACGGCGCAGTCGGTGCCCACGGTAAGCAGACGCTTGCCGCTGCGTTTGGCGCCGCTGCCCGGGGCAAAGTCCTGCGGTGGGTTGCGCACGTCAACCAGCCTGCGCCCGCGGGCGTGCGCCCGCTCAGCGAATTCGGCGTCGGCATTCAGCCGTGAATGTAGCCCTGCCACGATATCGAGACCCGCATCGAGTGCGTCGAGCACCACGCCGCGCCAGTGCGCGGGCAGCCTGCCGCCGTCGGGTGCGATGCCCACCACCAGGCTCTTGGCACCTGCCGCGGCGGCCGCGGCGGGCGCGAGTTCCGGAAGCCCCAGATCCAACGTACAGCCGGGCAGGCGGTATTGCGCTGCACACCACTGCGGGCGCCACTGGCGTATCCCGAGGCCGGTCTTGGCGTCGAGCGGGTCGGCCACGTCGCCCAGAAAGACGAGGTAGGGTTTGGCGATGGAGCTGATGTCGTTGCGTTGGGGCAGGCCGGACATGGCAGTTTGTCTCCTTCCAGGCATGGGGCGGGTCGCCGCCACCCGCAAAGCTGGCATTCTACTCAGCGCAGAGCGCTTGCGGGCGTATCCCGTTCGAGCTAATCCGGAGTCCTCACCGCGCATGTCCCCCAAGGCCTGGTTCTTCTACGCGGCGACAGTGCTGATCTGGGGCTCGACCTGGTTCGGCATCACCTTCCAGCTCGGCAAGGTCGATCCGCTGGTGTCCGTGATCTACCGTTTCGCACTGGCCACCGGCCTGCTGTTCGCGTGGTGCCGTTTCACCCGGGCGCCGCTCGCGCTCGGTTGGCGCGAGCACGGCTGGATTGCGCTGCAGGGTAGTTGTCTGTTCGCGCTGAACTACTGGCTGATCTACCACGCCGAGCTCCACCTCACCAGCGGCATCGTGGCGGTGCTCTTCGCCACGCTTTCATTCATGAACATGCTGAACGGACGCATTTTCTTCGGCCGGCCGTTCTCGGGGCGGATGCTGGGCGGGGCGCTCTGCGGCGTGGCGGGTGTGGGTGTGCTGTTCTGGCCAGAGGTGCAGCACCTGAGTCTGGAGGATCGCGCTGTGAAGGGCGCGCTGCTTGCGCTTGCCTCCACCTACGTTGCCTCGCTCGGCAATACCGTGGCCGGCCACAACGCACGCCTTCGTCTGCCCGTGATCACCGGCAACGCCTGGGGCATGTTCTACGGCACGCTGCTGCTCTGCGTCATTGCCGTGGTGAGGGACGTGCACTTCGCCTACCCGCCCGAGCTCTCCTACACGCTGGCGCTGCTGTACCTCTCGCTGTTCGGCTCCGTGTTTGCTTTCGGGGCTTATCTGCGCCTGATCGCGCTGGTCGGTCCCGACCGTGCCGGGTACAGCTCCACCGTCACGCCGGTGGTGGCATTGCTGATGTCCACCGTCTTCGAGAACTACCACTGGGGAAGTGCTGCCCTCGGTGGGCTCGCGCTGATCCTGGTGGGTAACGTGCTGGTGTTGCGCGGGCGGCGCTGAGCATCGCATGATCCGGCGTTTCGCACAGTGCCCCACCGGAGAACAGGCATGAGTGATTTTTCGACCGTCCGTTACGAACTGCGGGGTGCAGTTGCGCTGATCACGCTGAACCGGCCCGAGGTGCTGAACGCCTTCAATACGGCGCTCCGCGCTGATCTGGTCGCCGCAGCCGAGCGCGCCAACGCGGATCCGGCCGTGCGGGTGGTGGTGCTGACTGGCGAGGGCAGGGCGTTCTCCGCGGGTGCCGACCTTGGCAGTGCCACGCTGGGGACGGGTGTCGGCGAACTCATCGAAACCGAGTACCGGCCGTCTCTGCTGGCTATCGCCGGCGCCACCAAGCCCTGGATCGCCGCGGTCAACGGTCTGGCGGCGGGCATCGGTGGCTCCTACGCACTCAGTTGCGATCTGGTGGTGATGGCAGAGCATGCCTACATCTACCAGGCGTTCATCGCCATTGCGCTGGTGCCCGATGGTGGCGCCACCTGGCATCTGGTGCGCCAGCTGGGCCCGAAGCGCGCCTTCGAGATGATCGCCGAGGGCGAGAAGATGCCCGCCGCCACCTGCGTGGCACTCGGACTCGCCAACCGCGTAGTGCCCGGATCCGAGGTACTCGACAATGCGCTCGTCTGGGCGGCTGCGCTCGCTGAAAAAGCCCCCCTTGCCCTGCGCTACTCCAAAGAGGCGCTGCGCGAGGCCATGAAGCGTAGCCTGCCGGAGATGATTTCCTACGAGGCAGCGCTCCAGGACATCACCTCGGCGAGCCAGGACGCGATGGAGGGCGTGACCGCCTTCCTCGAGAAGCGCAAGGCCGTATTCACCGGGCGCTGAGTCCGGTCGATCTTTGCGGGGAAGCAGGCATTCAGGAGCACAGTTGATGGCAATCCCGGATCGGGCGGCACTCAAGGCATGGTCAAAGGGCTACGTCGAGTACTGGAACGCGGGCGATCGCGCGGGCTGGGCTGCCAATTGGCGCGCGGTGGCGCCCGGGGAATTCACCATGCTGGACCCTGTGGGCACGCCGCAGAAGCGCGGCTTCCAGCACTGTGCGCTGGATTCTTTCGATCTCTTCCAGCCCCGCGTCAAATACCGTATCGCGCCGGGCACGCTGTTCATCTGTGGATCGGACGTGGCGTGGTTGATGGAAAACCACATCGATCAGGATGGGGAGCAGCGCCTCGGACTCAGCATCGAGACTTATTGTTTCGGTGTTGACGGCTCGGTGGACATACGCACCTTCTACAAGGTGCCGGCACACAGCGACGGCCCGCTGGGCACGCTGTTCCAGACCTATCTGCCCTAGCGAGCCACTCTCTGCTCGCCGGCAATCCTGTCGCTGCGATGGGCGGCGCGGTTACTGCCTGATCGTCGCGACTGGCGACGTCCTTCCCCGCCCCCGCATCGCGCGCCTCAGCTGGCCTGGGGTTCGGCTGGTCCACGGGTGTTTTCGCGCAGTTCCCCGCGCAGATCCAGCACCCGCAGTTCCACGGCCTCGGCATTGCCGTAATCCAGAAATCGCGCATAACGGGCATGTGCCCCGGAGATCTTGTGCGCATGCTTGATCGGGCACCAGTACTGCTCCGTCACCGAGGCGATCTCGCGGGCCCATGCCAGCAGCCCGTTCACGTAGCTGCAGTACATGCAATTGAGTTTCTGCAGGATGTTGAGGTAGTGGAGGTGGTGGCGGTCGATCACCACGTAGTCGGCGCGTGGCACCGGCGGCAGGCGATACAGGCGAAAACATACGGCGTGGTAGACGCAGAGGAACAGATCCAGCAGCAGGAAGGGGACGATCAGCGCGAAGATGAACGGCGCCGAAAGCGCATTGCGCAACTCCCCGCCGGCGATCCAGCGCAGCACCCCCACCCGCGCGCGGCGGTGCGCGGCGCGGATCTCGGCGGCGAATTCCACCCGCCGGCCGCGGATGCGGAACTGGAGCTGTTGCTCGTGAGCATGGAGTTTGTCGCGCAGCTCCTCTTCGAGCGCCCTGATCTCGCCGAGGATGCGGCGTATCTCGTCGTGCATTCCTGCCTCCCTGCGGGCGAGCCAGCGGCCTGCCGGCGGTCGCATTGTGCACGGCTCGTGCGTCGATTACTGCACTCCCTGCGCTTCGCGTTAGTATTCTGCCGGCTCGAGCACTGCAGCCTTGGAGGCGCCGCGCGGCACACCACACGACGGCGATCGGGACGAGAACACATGTGCGGCATAGCAGGCTGGTACCGCAGGGCCGGAAGGCCGGTCGCAGCGGCGATCATCGAGCAGCAGTGCGATCGCATACGTCACCGCGGGCCGGATGACAGCGGCGTTTTCGCGGGGGGCGATTTCGGCTTTGGCATGCGCCGCCTGAGCATCATCGACGTGGCGGGCGGGCACCAGCCCATCGACAGCGCCGACGGGCGTTTTGCCATCGTTTTCAACGGCGAGATCTACAACCACCTCGAGTTGCGGCGCGAGCTTGCCGCCGCGGGCGTGGTGTTCCGCACGCACAGCGACACCGAGACCCTGCTCGCCTGCTTCGTGCGCTGGCAGGAGCAGGCGTGGATCCGTCTGCAGGGCATGTTTGCCGTTGCCATCTGGGATCGTCTGAGCCGCACGCTCACCCTGGCGCGCGACCCGCTCGGCATCAAGCCGCTCTACCTGAGCGCGCAGGATGGCGGCCTTGCCTTTGCCTCCGAGATCCGCGCGCTTCGCGTGCTGCCGGGACATCACTTCGATATCGACGAGCATGCGGTGCACGATTTTTTCTCTTTCGGACACGTGCAGACGCCGGGCTCGATATTCCGGCAGGTGCACGCGCTCGCTCCCGGCCACTGGCTGCGCATCGGTCCCGAGGGCGAGCCACAGCTGCGCGCCTTCTGGCGCCCGCAGTTCCGCATCGTCGAGGGGCGCAGCGAGAGCGACTGGATCGAGGAGACGCGCGAGCGCGTGAGCCGCACGGTGCGCGCGCACATGCTCTCCGATGTGCCGGTGGGCGTGTTCCTCTCCGGTGGTGTCGATTCCGGCGCCATCGCCGCAGTGATGAGCCGTGACGCTGCCCGGCCCGTCAAGGCGTTCACGCTGGGCTTTCCTGGCACCCGCAACGACGAGACGCAGGCCGCGCGCCGCGTTGCCGGGCATCTCGGCTGTGAGCACATCGTGTTGCCGCTCGAACCGGTCGCCGCGGGCGAGCTTTTGCCTGCGGTGCAAAGCGCCTTTGACGAACCCTGCGCAGCCACTGCCGCCGTACCCATCTGGCACCTGTCGCGGCTTGCGTCACAGCATGTGAAGGTGGTGCTCTGTGGCGAAGGTGGCGACGAACTCTTCGCCGGTTACAAGCGCCAGCGCAGCGCGCAGCGCATGGCCCGTATGCGCACCCTGCTGCGGTTGCTCGCTCCACTGACCTTCCTCATCGACCGGCTGCCGGTCACGAATTCACGCGCACTGAATTACCGGCGCCAGCGGAAGCAGCGCTTTCGCAATTCAGCGCTGCTCGCAAGCGCATTCCAGCGCTTCTTCGCCGGCACGCAGATCACCACGCCGGCCCTGCGCAAACGTGTCTATGAAGACGGTTTCTGGCAGCGCGAAGATGGACCCGGGGCCTTCGAGCGGCTCGAGGCGCGGTATTTCCCGGGGCGCGAGTTGCAGTCAATGGCGCCGCTCCAGCAGTTCCTGCTCGCGGATCTCACGCTGCACATGCCCTCGTCGCTGCTGAGCCGTCTTGACCGCGCGAGCATGGCGCACTCGCTGGAGGCGCGCGTGCCCTTTCTCGCCCACGATTTCGTCGACTGGAGCCTCGGCATTCCGCTCGATCTGAAGCTGCACGGCAGGACCGGCAAGTACGTGTTGCGCAAGGCCGTTGAACCCTGGCTTCCGCCCGAGGTGACCACCGGCCCCAAGCTCGGTTTCCAGCTTCCGTTCGCCGAGTGGTTCCGCGGCGATTTCAGCGAATTTGCCCGCGAAGCCTGGCATGACAGTGGCGCGGCGACCGCAGGGTACCTGCGCCCGGGTGTGGTCGATCTCATCTTCGAGGAACACCGCACGGGCCGCGCCAATCACGGGAAATTTCTCTACGCGCTGGCGATGTTCGGTTGCTGGTGGGGCAGTCAGGGCCTCGCGTCGCGCCAGCCACCCGCGGCACGCTGAAGCCCCGCAGCCGCCCGCAGGTTCGCCGATCTGCGTAAAAACCGCGTCCATACCAGCGGTTGCGGGCGCCCAGGCGGCTGTCGGGCGGTGTTTTCGCGAGAATCCCGCCCTCGTTAGATTGACGCCGCGCGCGCAGAGGCCTAGCGTTCGTGGACTCGGTTCCGACGGAATTTCTCATGATCCCTCGTACTGTTCATCTGGCCCTGACGCTGCTCGTTTCCTGCCTTGCCGTCGGCGCCCGGGCCGAGGCAGCACCCGTCGAGAAATCGCCGGATGATTACGGCGCACTCACATTCCGCGTGATCGGTCCGGCCATCGGCGGGCGCGTTTCGCGTGTGGCCGGCGTGCCCGGCAACCCGGACGTTTTCTACTTTGCGGCGGCGCAGGGTGGCGTGTGGAAGTCCGAAGACGCGGGCAAGAGCTTCGCGCCGATCATGGACGAGGTTCCGATGTCTGCCTCGATGGGTGCGATTGCACTCGCGCCCTCAGATCCCAACGTGGTCTATGCCGGCGGCGGCGAGGCCAATCCGCGCGGCAACGTGATGGTCGGGTGGGGCATCTGGAAATCCACCGATGCCGGCAAGACCTGGACGCACCAGTGGAAGAACAAGGGCCAGATCGGCACCATCGCGGTCGATCCGCGCAACGCCGATGTCGCCTTTGCCGCGGTGCTGGGTTCACCCTTCGGGCCGGCGCAAGCGCGCGGGGTCTACCGCACGCTGGACGGCGGCAAAAACTGGGTGCGTGTGCTGTTCAAGGACCTCGACACCGGGGCCTCTGATGTGGCGCTCGATCCGCACAACCCGCGCATCGTCTACGCCGGGTTGTGGCAGATGCGCCGCAAGCCCTGGGAGCTGCAAAGCGGTGGCCCGGGCAGCGGGCTGTATCGCTCCACCGATGGCGGCGACACCTGGACCGAGTTGAAGGGCGCGGGGCTTCCGGAGGGCATCTGGGGCAAGGTGGGCGTGCGTGTCGCACCCTCGGACGGCCAGCGTGTTTACGCGCTGATCGAGGCGGAGAAAGGCGGGCTCTACCGTTCCGACGACGGCGGCGCCAACTGGCATCTGCAAAACCCGGCGCGGGCGCTGCGTCAGCGGGCCTGGTACTACATGACCCTCAGCATCGACCCGCAAGATCCCGATACGCTGTGGTTCCCGCAGGTGCCGCTGTTGCGGAGCACCGACGGCGGCAAAACCATCACGCAGGTGGTTGGGCCGCATCACGGCGACCACCACGACCTCTGGGTCGACCCCCTCGACACGCGGCGTGTGATCGCCGGTCACGACGGCGGAGTGGATATCTCCACCGACGGCGGCAAGACGTGGTCGCATCCGGATCTGCCGCTCGGGCAGTTCTACAACATCGATGTCGACGACCGCATGCCCTGGCATGTCGGCGGCACCATTCAGGATTGGGGCACGGCGAGCGGCCCCAATATGCTGCCCAAGGGCGGCGGGGTGGTGCTCCCGGACTGGGTGGGCGCAGGCGGTGGCGAAGCGGGTGATTTCCGCTACGACGCGCGCAAACCCGGGCGCGTCTACGCGAGCGAATACGGCGGTTATCTGTCGGAGTACGACGAGGGCACGGGGCAGTACCGCGCGCTGCACATCTACCCGATCAACCTCTCGGGCATCCATGGCAAGGACCTCAAGTACCGATTCCAGTGGACCTCGCCGATCGAGATCTCGCCGCACGACCCGGCCGTGTTCTATCACGGCGGCAACCTGCTGTTCCGCTCGGCGGACCGGGGAACGAGCTGGCAGGCCATCAGCCCTGACCTCACGCGCAACGACAAGGCCACGCAAGGCTGGTCGGGCGGGCCCATCACGGGCGACATCACCGGCGTCGAGACCTACGGCACGATTTTCGCGATCCGCGAATCCACGCGCGAGGCCGGCCACATCTGGGTGGGCACTGACGACGGGCGCGTGCAACTGACGCGCGACGGCGGCGCACACTGGAGCGATATCACCCCGCGCGCGATGCCCGCGTGGGGCACGGTGGAACATATCGAGGTCTCGCCACACCGCGACGGCGCCGCCTGGGCGGTGGTCGAGGCGCGGCGCATGGACGACCAGCGTCCCTGGCTGTTCCGCACCACCGACTACGGCGCGAGCTGGCAGCAGATGGCGAGCGGTCTGCCGCAGGATCAGCCGCTGTTCGTGCTGCGCGAGGACCCGCAGGATCCGCAACTCCTGTACGCAGGCGGCGAGCGCGGGCTGTGGCTCTCGCGCGATGGCGGCGCTAGCTGGAGCGAGGTGAAGCAGGGGCTTCCACCGGTGGCGGTCGCGGATATCGAGATCCGCCATGGTGCGCTGGTGCTCGGGACGCGCCGTGGCATCTGGGCGCTGGACGATCTGCACATCCTGCGTGCGGCGGGCGATGCACCGGCCCAGGATGCGCTGCGGCTTTTCCAGGCGCAGCCCGCCATCCGCTGGCAACTCGACCACAGCTGGGGCGATCAGGGCGCCATGCCCGCGCCGCCCTACGGACTGCGTGTTGCCTATTGGCTGAAAGAGGCACCGAAGGGCGAGATCCG
>CAJADV010000497.1 GCA_903938575.1 uncultured Gammaproteobacteria bacterium | reverse complement strand
GATGCCGACCGCAGCATCGCGATGCTCGCGGCCTCTCTGGCACATGAACTGAACCAGCCCCTCGCCGCCGCGCTCACCAATGCGCAGGTGCTGCGGCGCAACCTCGGCAAGAGCATCACGGCACCCGAGGAGATAGACGGGATGCTCCGCAGCATCGCCGCGGATGCCCGGCGCGCGCTCTACACCTTGCAGGGCTTCCGTCGCATGGGCGTCGACGCACCCGCGGCATCCGATCAGTCCGAGGCAGGCTCGCTGCTGGAAAGTGCAATCGCCCGTCTCAGGCCCGAGTTGCTCGCGGGCGGCGTGACCCTCAGGCGGAATCACCCAGCGCCAGAGATGTGGGTCGTGGGCGGCCAGGTGCAGTTGTCACAGGTGCTGCTGAACGTGATGCGCAATGCCATCGAGGCCATGGAGAGCTGCGCCAGGCGCGAACTGCGGGTCGAGGGCGTGCCGGACGGGAACGCGGTGCTCCTGCGGGTGAGCGACACGGGCGTGGGAATGACCGACGAGCAGATCGCTCGCGTGGGTGAGTCCTTCAACACCACCAAGGCCGAGGGCCTGGGCATGGGCCTCGCGATATCCATGCACCTGCTGCAGGAGTGCGGCGGCACACTGCGGGCGTACAACCTCAGGGAGGGTGGGCTCTGCGTCGAGATCCGGCTCGTGCGCGCACCCGGCCCGGGCAGGATGACGGCATGATCCTCAGCAACTACACCATCCTGATGACGCTCGCGTTCCTGCACCTCATCCTGCCGCTGAACACCTGGGTGGCGCTGTCGGGGCAGCGCAGCCGGGCGGTGCGGTACTGGTGCGCGAGCGGCGCATTGGGCGGGCTGGCTGCGGTAACGGGCACGCTGGCCCCGTTCCTGCCTGAGGCCTTGGTCTACCGCCTGATCCCGTGGGCGGTGTTCGCCTCCGCCAATATCCATTTCCACAACGTGTTGGCCGCTACGGCCCGGGAGCGCAGCCCGCGCGAAATACCGGCTCTCATACTCGGTTTCGTGCTGCTGACGGAAGGGCTGGGCTTCGCGGCCGGCGAGAACGCGCGGACAGCACTGCAGGGCGCGTTGATACTGGCAGTGCTAACGGCGCTCGTTGCCGCTGCATGGCAGGGTGTACGCGCGCGCCGTGATCGCGCCACGCTGCGCCTGGCGGTGAGCTACACCGTGTACCTCGCACTGGCACTGGCCGCGGCACTGATGTGGGCAGCCGGCTGGCAGATGGCACTGGAGCTCGATAGCCCCGGCATGACGGTGCTGCTGATGGTTGCCGTGTTCGCGGTTATTTCGGGGAACTTCAGCTTCATCCGCGGGAGGCTCGAAACCAACCTCGACGCGCGCCTGCAAGACGTGCAGGCCACCGCAACTGCGGCAGAATCCACCGCGCTCACCCAGCAACTCGCGCGCCTCGACCGGCAACGCACCGTGGGCTTTCTGGCCGCCTCGCTGGAGGCCCAGCTGATCGCGCCGATCTCCCGCATGTCGGACGCGGCAGCACGCGCCGAGACCAGTGAGACCGCAGGTACGCCCGATCCGGATGACCTGTACCGGACGCTCGACGAGATCGTCGCGGCCAACCGCGCTGCCTCCGAACTGACCGCGAAGATCCGGCAGTTCATACGGCCCGCACCCGTGCAAATCACCGACGTGCATCCACAGGCATTGCTGCGCGACGCAGCTCAGTTCATCGGGCCGGAAATCCGGGAACGAGGCATACACCTGCAACTCGAGGCGGTGGATGAAACCCTGCAATGCAAGGCTGACGAGCGACTGCTCTACCAGGTGATACTGAACGTGCTGCGCAATGCCATGGAAGCGATGGAGCACTCCCCGATGCGCGAACTGCGCCTGGGCAGTTCACGCACCGACGGCCGGGTGAACATCAGCATCTGCGACACCGGGCCCGGCTTCAGCAACGAGGCGCTCGCGGCCGCAGGCTGGCAGAAGTACTCGAGCAAAGCTGCGGGGCTGGGGCTGGGACTCAGCATCGCGCGGAAGATACTGCGTGGATTCGATGCGCACCTAGCACTCGGAAACCGCCCCGAAGGCGGCGCGAGAGTGGACATAGACCTGCCTGCTGGAGGGCCTGTCGCATGAACCAGTCCCGAAAACCCAAACGGCGCGTAACGCCGAAAGACGAGGGCATGGCGCGGCGCCACGCCCGCGGGCGCGTGATGCTGGTGGATGACGACCCCGGCATCCTGCTCGCCTATGCGCGGCTGCTCGAACTCGAAGGCTATGCCTGCGAGAGCTTTGCGTCCGCCGTGGCACTGCTGGAGGAACTGGCCGCCGGGAAAGCACGATACCCGGGGCCGGCCTGCATCCTGTGCGATGTCGATATGCCGGAGATCACCGGACTGGAACTGCAACAGCGTATGCAACTTGCGGCAGACATGCCCATCGTCCTGATGAGCGGGGCGAGCGCGGAACACGAGGTGGTGCAGGGATTCCGCAGCGGCGCGGTGGATTTTCTGCTGAAGCCCATCGATATCGACGAGCTGCTCGGGGCCGTGGGCAAAGCGCTGGCACGGAGCGCCGCGCACCAGGCCCGGGAGCGCGAACACAGAGCGCTGGACGGGGCCTTCGCAACGCTCAACCGCCGCGAGCGTACGGTGATGGAGCGCATCGCCCTCGGCGAGACCAACCAGGCCATCGCCGACGAACTCGGCGTGTCACTGCGCAGCGTGAAGTTCTATCGCCAGCACGTGATGGAAAAAACCGGCGCCCGCAACCTGCCCGAACTGGTGCGGATGATCGACACCATGGAGGGACGGGGCGGCTGATCCGCTACGGAATGTGTCGCGGGCGTGGCCCGCTCCTACGTCGGTGAAATCCGTCGGAATGTGTCGCGGGCGT
>CAJADV010000496.1 GCA_903938575.1 uncultured Gammaproteobacteria bacterium | reverse complement strand
GCAGCGCGATTTTCCGACCCCTCACGCGTGAACCGCCCGCAGGTACGATTGATCGTGAACCGCGGCGGCACCAACGAATCCGTCGCGCGCGCGCTGCTTCCGGCGGCGACGCTGCGGGTCTACCCCGACAACATCGGTGTATTCGCCGAGGTGGCCGAAGGCCGCGCCGACGTGATGCTCACCGATGATGTCGAAGCAGAGCTCAAATCAGCACAGGACCCGAGGCTCTGCCGCAGCTACGCGGGCACGCTGAACCGCGTCGACAAGGCACTGTGGATAGCGCCCGATGCCGCACTCGCACACGCCGTCGACACCTGGCTTACTGCAGCGCTGGCGACAGGGGATCCGGCGCGATGGCTGGCCGAGTCGATGCACGCAGAGAGAGCCGTGCCCGCGGCAGCACCCAAAAACAGATAAGAAGCACGAGGAAGACAATATGTACTACGGCTGGCGTGTAGTAGCAGTTTCGATGCTGGTGTTCGGACTCAGCAATGGCATCACGGCCTACTCCTACGGCGTGCTGGTGTTGCCGATGGGCAGCGAGTTCGGTGCCGGGCGCGGCGAACTGATGCTGGGGCTGACGGCGTCCTCGCTGCTCAGCATCCTGTTTGCGCCCGCACTGGGCGGCTTGATGGACAAAGGCCAGGCGCGGCTGCTTTTCAGCGGTGCGGCCCTGCTGCTGGGCCTGGAGTTGCTGCTGATTTCTTTCGTGACGTCGGTGTGGGCCTTCGTGGCGGTGTTTGCCCTGACAACACCGGTGATCTCGACGCTGCTCGGGCCAGTAGGCACCAACACGGTGGTCGCGCGATGGTTCTCGCGGCAACGCGCACGGGCGCTCGGTATCCTCGCGATGGGCACGTCCATCGGCGGCCTGCTGGTGCCGCTGCTGTTGCAGACCCTGATCGACAACGTGGGCTGGCGCGAGGCCTGCCGCTGGATGGCGCTGCTGGTGCCCGTGCTGCTGGTGCCTTTCGCACTGCTGGTGATCCGCAACCGGCCCGAGGATATGGGCCTGCATCCGGACGGCGACAGCGCTGCCGTGGCGGGAACAGGCGCCACGGGTGCCGCGGCGCCCATGCCCGCGGTGTTTCGCGACATCGCGTTCTGGCGCATCTCGCTTGCGGTGGGCGTGTTGATGGCCGCCTTCACCGCGGCGCTCACCAATTTGGTTCCCTTTGCTGTCGGACACGGCGTCACGGGGGCGCGGGCGGCGGCATTGATGTCGGCGCTAGCGCTGGCAGGTCTGACTGGCAAGCTGCTCTTCAGCGTCTTCGCCACGCGCATCGATCTGAAACTCGCGCTGCTGGTGGCGCTGTTGCTGGTGGGGCTGCCGCTCGCCAGCCTGACTGTGTGGCATACCTATGCCGTGATGGTGGCGGCCTCACTGTGCCTCGGCCTCGCCTCGGGCGCCTTCCTGCCTGCCTGGAGCGCAATCGTCGCGCGGATCTACGGTCCGGCGGTGTTCGGCCGGGTGATGGGCAGGATGCAGTCGGTGACGATCCCGCTGGTGATGATCGGCACGCCCGCCACGGGCTATCTCTTCGACGTCACGGGCAGCTACGACGTGGCCTTCCTGGTGTTCACGGTGGCAGCGGCCATCGCCATGGCCGTGCTGCTGCCGTTGCGGGTGCCGCCACTGCCGGGCTGAACCTGCCGGGCGGATGAACACACGGCAATCCCGGCACCCTGTCGGGAGGCGGCCTCAGGGGTTATGGTCGACGTCCCAAGAAAAACACCTGCGGGAGATACCCATGAGCGCAATCCTCATCAAGGGCGGTACGGTCATCGACGGCAGCGGCGCCCCGGCGCGCAAGGCCGATGTGCGCGTGCACGATGGGCTGATCACGGCGATCGCCACCGATCTGGCGCCCACCGCCGGAGAGCGCGTGGTGGATGCCGCTGGCTGCCACGTCACGCCCGGCTTCATCGAGAGCCACACCCACTTCGACGGCACCATCTGGTGGCAGCCCGACATGGACCCGCTGCCGGGCTACGGCGTCACCACCACCATCATGGGCAACTGCGGCTTTTCCGCAGCACCCGTGCACGATGACCCGGCAGTGCGCCGCGAGATGGTGAGCATCTTCTCGTTCTTCGAGGACATCCCCGAAAAACCCTTCCTGACGGAGCTGCCCTGGGACTGGAAAAGCTGGCCCGAGTACCGGCAGTCGATGACCAGCAAGGTAAAGACCGCCGCCAACTACGGTGCCTTTGTGGGGCATATCGCGATCCGGCTGGCGGCAATGGGCATGGCGGCCTGGGAGCGCGCGGCGACGGCTGATGAGATCGCCGCGATGGCCGCGATGCTGGACGAAGCGCTGGCCGCGGGCGCGATGGGGCTTTCGACGAATTTCCTCGACCACGACGGCAACGATCGCCCCGTGCCCACGCTGCTCGCCGACGATGCCGAGTTCACCGCGCTGATCGACGTGCTGGCACGCTACCCGGGCACCAGCATGCAGTTGGTGCTCGATACCTTCATGCGCATGACGGCACCGGCCAGCACCGCGCGTCTGGCAAGGTTGTGCACGGGCAAGCCGGTGCGCGTGCAGTGGGGTGGTGTGCCCACGCTGATGTTCCAGAAACCCATCCAGGGCCCGATGGTCGACCTCCACGAGCAGTTCAAGAAGGATGGCCTCGATTTCTGGACCGGCTTTGCCCATACCGGCTTGACCAGTGTGTTGTCGGTAAACCGCTCGCTCATCTTCGCGCAGTCGAACGACTACACCTGGCACGAAGTGGTGCTGGCGGAAACCGAGGCAGCGAAGCTCGCGATCCTGAAAGATCCGGCATGGCGTGCGCGCGCGAGAGAGTCTTGGGACACGCAGGTCTGGGAGCACGCACCGATGCGAAATCCCGACCGCCTGCTGCTCGAGAACTCCGACAATGGCCACGGCCCCGTGGATCTCACGCTCGCGGAATACGCCCGTGAACTCGGCGTCCACCACTCAGATGCCATGGCACAGTGGATCATCAATAACGGCATCCAGTCGACCGTCCAGATGGCGCCTTTCGATCTGGACGAGGAGATGATCGTGCGCCTGATCAAGGACCCCTACACGGTCGGCAATATCAACGACGCGCCCGCGCACGGACAGATGCTCTGCGGCGCCGGCGAGAACCTGGAGCTGATCACCAAGTACTGGCGCGAGCGCGGCCTGATTACGCTGGAAGAAGCGATTTACAGCATGACGGGCAAGCTCGCGGGGCACTTCTGCCTGAAGGACCGTGGCATCCTGCGCGAGGGCATGCGCGCCGATATCGCGGTGTTCCACCTGGACGAGATCGCCACGCGCAAGAAGAAAAAGGTCTACGACGTGCCGGACGGCGAGGGCGGTTTCATCTGGCGCTGGACGCGCGATGCCGCGCCCATGCGGCTCACGCTGGTGAACGGCGTGCCCACCTTCGAGAACGGCGTGTTCACGCAGGCACTGCCGGGGGAAATGCTGAGCCCGGTGGTCTGAGCGCAGCTGCCTGAGCGCTGCTCGGGCTCGGCGCGATTGGGTGCGTTGATCGCGCGCATGGCGCGCTCCTACAGCGGACGGGATGTGGCGTTGATCGGGCGGGTGGCGCGCCTACGGCGGACGGGATGCGGTGTTGATCGCGCGCATGGCGCGCTCCTACAGCGGACGGGATGTGGCGTTGATCGGGCGGATGGCGCGCCTACGGCGGACGGGATGCGGTGTTGATCGCGCGCATGGCGCGCTCCTACAGCGGACGGGATGTGGCGTTGATCGAGCGGATGGCGCGCCTACGGCGGACGGGATGCGGTG
>CAJADV010000495.1 GCA_903938575.1 uncultured Gammaproteobacteria bacterium | reverse complement strand
TTGATGGTGCAGGCAGGGCTGCGCGAGGGCTGAGGCCTCAGCCCACCCGCGCGGCTATCTCCGCCAGCGGCTTCAGTATCTCGGGGCTGTGCGGCGGCGCCAGATAGAAGAGCATCAGCCCCAGACCTTCGTCGCGGAAGCGGCGGCAGTTTTCTTCCAGCGTTTTCAGGTCATGCACATCCACCGGCTGGTGGATCGAGGTCATGATCTCATCGGGGTTGCGACCCTGCTCGCGGCAGATGCGGTGCAGCACGGCGCGCTTGGCCACGAAACCCTCGACGTCGTAGGCGGCGTAGTTCCAGTGCTGCGCCCAGCGCGCCACGAGTGGAAGCGTCCGCTTCTCGCCATTGCCACCGATGCAGATCGGCGGATGCGGCCGCTGCAGCGGTGGCGGGTTGCAGCGCGCATTGCGCAGGGTGTAGACCTTGCCGCTGAAGTTGCTCACCTCGTTCGCGAGGAGGCCGTGGATCACTTCGCAGGCTTCCTCGAAGCGATCGAAGCGCTCGGTAAGCGAGCCGAGTTCGATACCGTAGGCATCGCACTCCTGCTGGCTCCACCCCGCGCCAAGCCCCAGTTCCAGCCTGCCGTTACTCACGATATCGAGCGTGGCGGCCATGTTCGCCAGTACGGCGGGGTGGCGGTAGAGCGTACCGGTCACCATGCAGCCGAGGCGGATCCGTTGCGTGGCCTGGGCGAGTGCGGTGAGCGTGATCCAGCCCTCCAGGCAAGGGCCGTTCGTGTCGGGCACGTTGATCGGGTAGAAATGATCGAAGGTCCAGGCCGAGTGGAACTCTGTGATGCGATCTGCAGCCTGCCACACGGCGAGCATGTCTGCCCAGGTGGTGCACTGGGGCGAGGTCTTTATGGCGTAGAGCATTGTCGCTGTCCTCTGTACTGCGGGGCTCCGGTTTCTCCGGCCGCCCGTCGCGTGTCGTTCACTGTGCCTGGTAGCTCGCCAGATCGAAATAATCGCGCCATGCGCGGATCAGGCCGTCCTCGATCGCGAACGCGCCCATGACCGGCAGATTGACGGGTCGGCCCGCGATCGTAAAGCGGTCTACGCGCTCGGTGAGCACGGTGTTGCCGTTGGCGGCGATATTCGTCATCTCCCAGTCGATGCTGTCGAACACCCAGCGCGAGCGCAGGTAGCCGCTTACGGCGGGTTTGCCCGCGAGCGGCTCCACCGGGATGTTGTGGTAGAGGATGTCCTCGTGCAGGAAGCCGAGGATGGCCTCGAGATCCATGCGGTTCCAGGCCGCCACGAAAGCTTCGACGACCTGCACGGGATTCATGCGGCGCCCTTCAGAATGGTGTGGTGCCAAGGCCAAGGCCGCCGTCGACGTCGAGTTGCGCCCCGGTCGTCCACTCGGCCCGGATCAGGTACTCGATGCCTTCGGCGATTTCTTCTTCGGTGCCGATGCGCCCCAGCGGATGCAGCGGCGCCATTGACTGCAGGCGCTGCAGGGCCGCTGCGTCATCGGCGAGTCCGGCACGCTGGTTGATCTCGGTGAACACGGCGCCCGGTGCCACGCAGTTCACGCGCACGCCGCGCGGTCCGAGTTCGGCCGCGAGCACGCGGGTCAGCGTCTCGACT
>CAJADV010000494.1 GCA_903938575.1 uncultured Gammaproteobacteria bacterium | reverse complement strand
GCAGCGCGAACATTTCCTCGATCGAGGCGAGCGATCCCTTGATCTCCCGATAGACCATGCCGAGGAAGTTCAGTGGCATGAAGATCTGCATCATGAAGGCGTTCACCAGCACGAAATCGCCCACACTCATCGAGCCCTCGCGCACCCGCACGGCGGCAAGCGCCATGGCGGCACTCATGGCCACGGCCACGATCAGGGCCTGCCCGACATTCAGCGCAAACAGTGACAGCCGGTTTTGCCGCCGGGCGGTTTCCCAGCGTTCTAGCTCGGCGTCGTAGCGGCTCGCCTCCCAGGCCTCGTTGCCGAAGTACTTGACGGTTTCGTAGTTGAGCAGGCTGTCTACGGCGCGGGTGTTGCTCGCCGAATCGGCTCGATTGGCCTCGCGCACGAACTCGGTGCGCCACTCGGTGGCGAGTCCGGAAAACAGGCCGTAGCAGAGCACCGACAGCAGCGTGATAGCGCCGAACGCGATGCCGTACTGCCACGCGAGCAGCACGGCCACCACGCTGATCTCAATTAACGTGGGCACGATGTTGAAAACCAGGAAACGCAGCAGGAAGCTCACGCCGTTGGTGCCGCGCTCGATGTCGCGTGCCAGCCCGCCGGTGCGCCGCTCCAGATGAAATGCGAGATCGAGTGAATGCAGGTGCTCGAACACCCGCAGCCCGATGCGCCGCATGGCCCGCTCGGTCACGCGACCGAACAGCGTGTCGCGCACCTCGCCGAGCAGCACGTTCAGGAAGCGCGCGATCCCGTAGGCAAGCACCAGCCCCAGCACCGCCGCCATGGCGAGTGCCTGTGGCGCGGTGGCATCAAGTGCATCGACCACACGTTTCAGCAGGAAGGGCGCGCCGATCGCGCCCACTTTGGCGAGCAGCAGGCAGAGCATGGCGAGCGCGATCCGTTCCCGGTACTCGGCGAGCCACGGCAGCACCAGTTTGGCTGCACTCCAGTTGAATCCGGAGGGGCTGTCGCTGACGGAATGACGCATGGAGAGTGTGGCCAGGGAGTGTCGAGGCGCGGGTGTGGACGGATCGGCAGCGCGCGCCTCAGCTGGCGGCGCGCTGCAGGGAGCCTAGCAAGGTGCCAAGGTGCTGGATCATGACGGTGAAGGCGGCGAGGTCTTCGGGCTCGATGGCGGTGGCGCTGGGGGACCGGTCGCAGTAGATCGCGCCGATGCAGCGCTCGCCGATCATGATGGGGCCGAGCAGGAAGTCCTGCGCCGTGGCGAAGCGCATCAGTGCGGTGGGCACGGGAGTCTTGGGTACGCGCATGGTCTTGGCGTCGATGTGCAGGCAGCGGTGATCGATCAGGCATTCCTGCAGCGTGCCACGCGGTCCGGCGAGCTCGAAGCGGAACGCCGCGCCCCAGGTAGCGTTTCCTTCGCCAAGGGCAAAGCGCATCTGCAGGACCTTGCGGTCGGGCGTGAGCAGCGCGGCGACCACGCGCTCCATGCCGAGTCCCTCGTGGATGCCCTCGGCCAGCATCTGGATCAGTACGAAGGCGCCAGCGCCTTCCTTCGCCTGGCTGCTCATCTCGCGCAGTGCCCGCGCCTGCCGCGGGGGGTTGGCGATGGTGCCCAGCGCGCGCGGCGGGCCACCGCCAGCGAGTGCGCGCCGGCGTGCCGCTTCCTCGAAGGGGCGGTACACCATGCGGCGGGCGAGGGCGCCGACGCCGTAGCAGCTGGCAAGTTCCTCGGCCGTCTTGCTCCAGGCGTTCAGGCGGATGGCAGTCTCGTCGGTTTCGACGCCCAGGATTTCAGCGATATCGCCAAGCCGGCGCCGGACCGCGGAGGACTGCCAGCCCTCGCTCGCCACCGCCTCGGCGATTTCGTTGGAGAGCCGGACCACCAGCGCGAATTCGGTGGCGCTTCCGGCATCGTCATTGGCAGGTTCCAGCGCGGAACTGAGCCCCCAGGAACTCACCAGCGCCCGGCTGAGGTCGCGGAAGCTGCCGCCGATCAGGGCGCGCACCGCAGCCTCCGGATCAGCGCCCGGCTCGTTCATCGTGGCGTCTAGCGTCAACACCTCGGGCAGCCTGCTGCTCCAGAAGGCGCATTCGCCGATGCCGTCCAGGAGAGCAGCGATGAACACGCCCTCACGGACGATCACATCCGCGCCTTTCATCATCTGGCGGGCCAGTACGGCGGCATGCAGCGAGGCCGCGATGCGGGTCAGGAGGCGTTCGCGGATGCGCTCGTGGATATCGCTTTCGGCGAGCAATACCTCCAGCAGGCGGCTGGTCACGCAGATGTTGCGGATGGTGTCGAGCCCCATGAGGCTCGAGGCGCGGACGATGCTGGTCACGGGTTCCGGGCCCGTCATGTAGGCCGGGCTGTTGGCAACTTTGAGCACCTTGGCCGTGGTGGCGGGGTCATGTTGCAGGGCTTTGGCGAGGTCTTGCAGGGAACTGCGGTCGTTACCCAGCACCGACTGCACGCGCTGCACGGTCGCGGTCACGACGCCGAGTTCCTGGCGGTTCAGGATTTCCACCCAATCAGTGGTTGAGGTGGGGATTTCGCCCATCTGGGACATCGTGTTGCCTTTGGCTCGCCGGGTTGGGAGTCAGGAACCACCTGAGGTGTGGCGCGCCCTGCTCACAAGTCGTTACTCAAGATAGGGCAAACATGGAGACCTGCCCGAGGTTCCCCACTCTAACCGCTCGGCAGGCCAGAGGGCCATGCCAGCCCGCCCCGGGCTCAAGCCGATCGTGCCGCCAGTACGAACAATGTGATGCAGCAGCCGAGCCCGGCAATGAAGGCCAGACCCCGCAGCTTGTCGAGATCGGCGACATAGCTCGCGGCGTGCACTACCCGGGCGGCGATGAAAACAAGGGCGACCTGGGCCGATCGGGCCGGATCAGCGCCGGCGAGGTGTGCCACGGTCACGGCTGCCGTGAACACGGCGAGCGCTTCCCAGGCGTTCTGTTGCGCCGCGTAGCAGCGCGCGCCGGCGCCGGTCAGTTGCAGCGCCTGCTGGCGGGGGTTGCGGTTGTCGATGCTGCCCAGTTCACGTTGACGGTAGTAGGTGCCGAGAAAAGCAAGCGGGTAGGGGATAAACGCGGCAGCCAGCAGGCACCAGAACGGAGTGGTCATGCTAAGTCTCTCTGTGTGGGGTTCAGGCGCTTGCGGCGCTGGTGAGGGTGTAGCTGCGCAGGTGCGCGGCGAAGTCCTGCAGGGAATCCACGCCGCTGCGCTCGGCGCGCTCGCACCAGTCGCGCAGGGCGGCGAGGATCTCCTGGGCGCCGCGACTGCGCTGCTGCCAGACGCCTTGCAGTTCGAGGCGCATCTCATAGACCGCCGCGAGCCGAGGGTGCTCGCGCAGGATGCGCTCCAGCTGATCCCGGGCGCTGGCGTCGATCAGCGTCTGATCGCGGCTCAGTAGCTTGCGTGCCCGGGCCAGCATCCGCGCGCCCGCAGCACCCGCCCGCTCGCGTTCCTGCTCGACCAGCGGCGCGATCACGCGGTCGGCGTAGCGGCTCATGATCTCGAAGCGGTCGCTTATGGCAGCCCAGGCGGTGTCGAGGTCGATCGCGTGCTTGCCGGGTACCTGCGTGACGCCTGCACGCACCAGCGGCACCCGCGCGAGCCCCAGCCCCCGGAACACGCAGATCCACAGCCACCCGAGGTCGAACTCCCAGGGTTTTACCGAGAGCTTGGGCGAGTTGGGGAAGGTGTGGTGGTTGTTGTGCAGTTCCTCGCCGCCGATCAGGATTCCCCACGGCACGATGTTGGTGGCGGCATTCGGGACCTCGAAATTTCGGTAGCCGAGCGCGTGCCCTACGCCGTTGATGATTCCCGCCGCGAAGAAGGGAATCCAGATCATCTGGATGGCCCAGACGGCGATGCCGGCCAGCCCGAACAGCAAGACATCGAGCGCGAACATGAGCGCGATGCCCAGCCCGGTGTGGCGGTAGATGTTGCGCTCGATCCAGTCTTCGGGTGTGCCCTTGCCGTATTTGTCGCGGATCTCGGCGGTGTCGGCCTGCTGGTAGAGCTCTGCCCCTTCGCGCAGTACCCGTCCGAGGCCGAGCACCACGGGTGAGTGAGGGTCCTCAGCGGTTTCGCAGAAGGCGTGGTGCTTGCGGTGAATGGCCGTCCAGGACCGGGTGTTCATGCCGGTGCTGAGCCACAGCCACAGCCGGAAAAAATGCGCGAGCCCCGGGTGCAGTTCGAGCGCGCGATGCGCCGAATGACGGTGGAGGTACACCGTGACCGCCACGATGGTGACGTGCGTCATGGCGAGGCTGACCAGCAGCGCTTGCCACCACAGGAGCCCGGTAAATCCTTGATGCCACATGACCGCTGAGCCTCCGCGGTGAGCTTGATCGTCCCATTTTGCGGCGTTGTGCGGCGGCGAGGCAAGCCGCGTGGCGGGCGCGAGAGCTGCGCCTGCCGTGGTAGCCTTCGGGGCCAGATTATCGGGTGGCAGAGGCGCGGTCATGGCTGATTCGAAAGTGGCTTTCATCACGGGCGCTAGCCGTGGTATCGGGCGGGCGACGGCGCTCGCGCTGGCACGCAAGGGCTATGACGTGGTGGTAACGGCACGCACGCTGGAGGCGGGCGAGGCTTTCGAGCACGGCTCGCGCGACTCCGAGGTGAAAGCGCTTCCGGGCAGCCTGCGCGAGACCGCAGACGCGGTCGAGGCGCTTGGCCGCCGGGCGTTGCCGATCCGTCTCGACCTGCTCG
>CAJADV010000493.1 GCA_903938575.1 uncultured Gammaproteobacteria bacterium | reverse complement strand
ATGGCCTCCTTGAGCCGAGGAGGCGAGATGAAGAAGACCCGTTTTACCGACGAACAGATGGTGAAGATGCTGCGGGAGGCCGACCGGACGTCGGTTTCCGAGGTGGCCAAGAAGCACGGGGTGAGCGAGCAGACGCTGTACAACTGGCGCAGGCATTTCGAGGGGTTGGATCCATCCGATGTGAAGCGTCTGCGCCAACTTGAGCAGGAGAACAACCGGCTCAAGAAGCTGGTGGTCGAGCGTGATCTCGAGATCGAGGTGATGAAGGAGATCGCCGTGAAAATGGATGACCTGACCCCATCGACGCCATCGACGCCATCGACTGCTTAGGCGTGAACGCGGGACACGAGCGGGAAGCTTTCAGGATGACGAATCGAATCAACGGCCAAGTCAATGTCGAGATCTGGCCAATACAAGTGGTCCACGGATGGCCAGTCAATGTGGGTAATGGCGCGGATCGATGCGTCCCGGAACCAAGGGAACTCCGCAAACGGCACAAAGAGCTCCTCTTCGGCCAGCAGGATCCAGAAACCATGGGCAGAGACGTTCGTGACTTCAGCCGCCGAAGTGTCTTGTCCACGCCGCAAGGATTTCATCGTAATGAGCCTCGATAAGGGAGCGCACTGCGCGAAGCTGCCGATCATTCAGGGCCAGATTCTTTGCCAGTTCTATCTGAAAAATGGAAGACCTGACCCCGCCGGTGTGAAAAATGGAAGACCTGACCCCGCCGGTGACCTGCCTTCGGGGTTCGCTGGGGCTACACGCTGCGCACGAACATATGCAACCGCGCTATTCGGCGGGCGACAGAAACAGCCGAGCCGTCGTGACCTCGCCGTTCAGCCCGCCGCAGGAGGGCTCTGCGGGAAGTAGTCGATCCGATCGCTTTTAGGCACCCAGGGTTGCGCCGACTCGTCCCAAATGCCAACCGTCGGTTCGAGCCACGAGGCATCGTCTAGCGTGCCGGCCTTCAGCCAATCTATTGCCGGCGTGACAGCCACTTCCGAGAAGATGGGAGAGCCGCACTTGGCGCAGAAACGCCGCAGCACGGGCGAGCCGCTGCTGCCACGGTCGTGATAGGTGCTCGGTTCGTCGCCCACAAATTCGAGCGAGCCCTTGGTCACCGCCACCAGCACCGAGAAGGCTGTGCCGCTCTGGCGCTGGCAATGCTTGCAACTGCAGATTGCCGTCATCAGCGGCGGAGACTTCGAGGTGTAGCGAACAGCGCCGCAGAGGCAGCCGCCGACGATAGGGTTCATGATGGACTCCTTCGGTTGTCTCTTTCCCGCTCACATGCGCAGAACCTGCTCAGTCAGCGCCGTACACCACGCGACCTTCCTTGATCGTCGTCAGCACACGGAGGCTGCGCAGCTCCGCCGGCGGGAGTGCGAGCGGGTTGCGGTCCACGATCACGAAGTCCGCGAGTTTGCCGCTCTCTATGGAACCCTTGTCCTGCTCCTCGTGGTAGATCCACGCAGCATCCACCGTGATCGCCCGCAGCGCGGCCAGCGTGTCGATGCGCTGCTCCGGACCCAGCACAGCGCCATCGCGTGTGATGCGGTTGGTGGCAGTCCACAGCGTGAAGAAGGGATCAAGCGGCGTCACCATCGCGTCGGTGTGGTTGCTGAATCGAAGGCCCCGCGCGCGCGCAGCGGCAAGCGGGCTGAGAAACGCAGCGCGCGCATCACCGAGATTGCGGCGATGCACTTCGCCCCAGAAAAACACATGGTTGCTGAAGAACGAGGGCGCGATGCCGAGTCGCGCGTAGGCATCGAGCTGGTCGGTTCGCACGAACTGCGAGTGGATGGCAACGTCGCGGTGATCGTCCGCCGCCTTCGCACCCAGCGCCTCGTGCGCCTTGATCAGGATATCAATGGCCCCATCGCCGTTGGCGTGGGTCCAGACCTGAATGCCACGCTGGTAGAGCTCCGCCACGGTGCGCGTGTACTCCGCGGGATCAACGAGGGGCTTGCCGTGCCAGTCTGTTTCGCCGCCGGGTCCGCCAGTCAGCATCGCGCGCGTGAAATAGGCTGTTCGGCCTTGTGGCGAACCGTCGAGCAGCAATTTGATGCCGCCCAGTTTCAAGCGCCCCTCGT
>CAJADV010000492.1 GCA_903938575.1 uncultured Gammaproteobacteria bacterium | reverse complement strand
TTTTTCGATCTCCCGGCGTCAACGCTGGGGCCCGATGTACGCCCTGCCCTGCCAGGCACACTGATCGGCCAGTGATGCATCTCTTCGTTTCAACTTCCCCCGAGGATATCCAGCGTGACCACGCCTGAGCATAAAACGATGCCCACCCACCCCCGTCATCTCTCGAGCGTAACGGCCTGGGATATGGAAACCGATGTGGTGGTCGCCGGTTTTGGTGGTGCCGGCGCCTGCGCGGCCATCGAGGCGCACGACAATGGCGCCGCAGTGATGATCTTCGAACTCGCAAGTGACTCCGGGGGCTCCACCAAACTCTCGAGCGCGGAGATCTACATGGGGGCCGGCACGCGGGTGCAGCAGGCCTGCGGCATCGAGGACAGCGTCGAGGACATGTTCCGCTTCCTGATGGCGTCGAACGGACCCATCGCCGACGAGGCGAAGGTGCGCGCGTACTGCGAAGGCAGCGTCGAGCACTTCGACTGGCTCACCAAGACGCTTGGCGTTCCCTACAAGGATTCCGTATACCCGCATCGCGCGATCATGGCGCTCACCGACGACTGCCTGCTTTACACGGGCAGCGAGAAAGCATGGCCCTTTGCGCAGACCGCGCAACCGGCGCCACGTGGCCATAACCTGCAGGTCGAGGGTGATAACGGCGGCGCGCTGTTTGCGAAGATCCTCAAGGAAAATGTCGAAAAGCGCGGCATCGGGGTGCACTTCGAGGCGCGCGCACTCACGCTGATCACCGATGACGAAGGCGCGGTACACGGCCTCGTGGTGCGCATCGACCAGCAGGAACGCCTGGTACGCGCCAGACGCGGCGTGGTGCTGTGCTGCGGCGGATTCGTCATGAACGAATCCATGCTCCGCAAGCACGCGCCGATGCTGTTGGGAGCCACGCAGCCGATCGGCAATCCGGGCGACACCGGCAGCGGAATTCTCATGGGACAAGGAGCCGGCGGCTCGGCCATCAATATGCACGAAGGCTTTGTCAGCGTGCCCTACTACCCGCCAGCCTCGCTCACCAACGGCATTTTCGTGAACGCCCAAGGCCAACGCTTCATCAATGAAGACTGCTACCACGGGCGCGTCGGCTATTACTGCCTGCAGCAGCCAGGGCAGAGGGTTTTTCTGGTGGCGAGCGCATCGGACTTCGGGGATTACCCACAGGGCAGCTACCTGAACGCACAGTTCGCGGGAACGGCCGAAGAGTCCGTGGCCGAGTTGGAAAACGAACTGCAGTTGCCCGCAGGCAGCCTGCAGCAGACCGTCGCCTACTACAACGCCCACGCCACACAGGCCGAGGATCCGCTCTTCCACAAATCACCGGAGTGGCTAAAGCCTCTTGAGCTTCCGCTCGCCGCGGTCGACTGTTCACCAGGACGCGGGGCCTTTTATCCCTTCTTCACGCTTGGCGGACTGGACACCCGCGTGAGCGGCGAAGTGCTCACACCCGAGGGCGAGGTGATCAGAGGCCTCTACGCTGCTGGCAGGACGGCCTGCGGCGTACCGCGTACCGCAGCGGGCTATTGCAGCGGGATCTCGGTGGGGGACGCAAGTTTCTCGGGACGTCAGGCCGGCCGCAGCGCAGCCACCCGCGACTGAACTCAGGGCTTCTCGAACTGCAGGACGGTTTTCCACCACAGCCGCGGCGCCAGGGTGTGCCAGATCTCCAGCAGCTTGGCCTCACCCGGGTAGATCGCTTTCTTGCCCTTTTCTAGCCCTGCCTCGATCTGGGTGACGATCTTCTCCGGATCGCTCAGGCGTCCGCTCTTCTTCGCCTGATGCAGGGCTTGCGCGGCATCCGTGTTCAGGGACTGTTCGATCAGCGGCGTATTGACCGCCGGCGGTAATACCACGGCGATCCTGAGCGCCGTCTTGGAAAGCTCGTTGGCAAGGGTTTCACCCAGCACGTTCACCGCAGCTTTGGATGCCGCATAGGCTCCCAGTTTCGGCGTGAGCGCCATCCCGGAGATCGAGCCGAAGAGGATCACATCGCCCCGGTTGCGCGCGATCATGCCGGGCACCACGGCCCGAATCATGTGCAGGGTGCCAAAGTAGTTCACCTCGATCAGGCGACGTGCCTCCTCCAGCGTGGTGTCCATGACCGCGTAGCTCGGCATGATGCCCGCCGCGTGCGTGAGGCGGTCAATCGGACCGAGTTCACGCTCGACGTCCGCAACGCGGTCTTCGACCTGCTTCCAGTCGGCCACGTTGCAGCGCCATGCACGGATGTTGGGCGAGGCCGCGGCGGTCTCGGCAAGCGCGCGCTCGTTCATGTCGAGAATCGCGACCTTGGCGCCGCCCTGAGCGAGCCTCAAGGCAGAAACCCGGCCCATGCCGCTAGCACCACCGGTTACCAGCGCAACCTTGCCCGTGAATGCCATCGTCGGTTCTCCCGTGGAAGCAAAAGGCGGCAGTGTAACCAACCACTGCAGGGCCTCAATGGCATGCACGGCCAATGCGGGCTGACAATTTTATTCCGCACTGCGGATAATGCCGCGCCCGAAGCTGCAGGCATCCCCGATGTCTGATGGTCGACACCGCCTCGCGCGACCTGGAAAAGAGGATTCTCCGGTGCCCACACCCCCACGAGGCGTTCTGTTCGTTTGCCTCGGAAACATTTGCCGCTCACCCATGGCCGAGGTCGTTGCGCGGCACTGTCTCGCACAGCGCAGCGTTGCGACCCGCTGTGAGGTGGACTCCTGCGGGACGGCGTCTTTCAATGTGGGCAAAGCTCCTGATCCGCGGGCGCTCGCGGCCTTGCGCAAGCGTGGCTACGAACACCACGACCACACGGCGCGGCAGATCAGCGATGAGGACTTCGCAGCATTCACGCACATCGTGGCGATGGACCGCAGCAACCTGCGCACGCTGCAAGGCTGGTTGCCGGCTGACTTCCGGGGCAATTTGCGACTGCTGCTTGACCCCTCGTCGCTGCCCGGCGGAGCGGAGATCGCCGACCCCTTCTACGGCAATGCCGGGCACTTCGATGAGGCCCTGTGCCTGATCGAGAGGGGGGTGGCCTCCTTGCTCGACGAGATTCTCGGCGCCGATTGATCCACATGCGTCGCCGGCGCGGATGCCTCGGCAAGCCTTGCTATACTCCGCGCGGCCCTGCGGGGATTCCCGATGTACTTACTGGCAGCCCCCGAACCATGACCGACAGCTCCGTCGAAAATCTCAATGTCGAAACCTTCGAGCCCCTGGTGACACCAGACCAGCTGAAGCGGGAAATTCCGCTTTCGGGCGCGCTGCGCGACACCGTGATGCAGGCAAGGGAGACACTGCGAAGCATCCTCGACGGGCAGGACCATCGGGTTTTTGCGGTCGTGGGGCCTTGCTCCATCCACGACCCCGTGGCGGCCATGGACTATGCGCACAAACTCGTGGCTCTCGCGCGTGAACTTGAGGACACGGTCTACATCGTGATGCGTGTCTACTTCGAGAAACCACGCACCACCACGGGCTGGAAGGGGCTGGTGAACGATCCGCACATGAACGATTCCTTCCGGATTCAGGAAGGACTGCAGATCGCCCGCCGCCTGTTGCTGGATATCGGCGCGCTTGGCCTGCCTGCAGCCACCGAGGCGCTGGACCCGATCTCGCCGCAGTATCTTCAGGATCTGATCGCCTGGTCGGCTATCGGCGCGCGCACTACTGAGTCGCAGACCCATCGCGAACTGGCAAGCGGACTCTCCTGCCCCGTCGGGTTCAAGAACGGGACCGACGGTGGACTGACAGTGGCGGTAAACGCCCTCAAATCAGCCCTGAGCCCGCACCGCTTCCTGGGCATAGACGACGGGGGAAAGGTCACCGTCGTGCACACCCGGGGTAACCGGCATGCCCACGTGGTGCTGCGCGGCGGATCACAAGGCCCCAATTACGATTCGGTGCACATCGCCTTGGCCGAACGCGAACTGCAGAAGGCCGGCGTGCCGGGCGGCATCGTGGTGGACTGCAGTCACGCGAACTCGAACAAGGATCCCTCACTGCAGCCGCTGGTTCTGGACAACGTCACGAACCAGATTCTCGAGGGAAACCGCTCCATCGTCGGCGTGATGCTGGAAAGCAACCTCGAAGCCGGCAACCAGCCGATTCCGGCCGACCTTGCGACCCTGCGCTACGGGGTCTCGGTGACCGACGGTTGCCTCGACTGGGACACGACGGCGCTGGCGCTCAGAACCATGCGCGACAAATTACGCGGGCAACTCCCGAAGCGACTGGCGCGGGCCTGAAGCGGGGCGATTGCGCGCTCCGGCACAATCGCGCTGCAATCGAAGCACCGCGCGCTACGGTCAGCCAAGCAGGGCTGCGCTATCCACGCTCAGGTGTAGTAGGCGTTTTCGCGCTTGCTGTGGTCGGTTACGTCGCGGACTTCCTTCAATTCGGGCAATTGGTCCAGCAGGTTGCGTTCCACGCCGTGCTTGAGCGTGGCATCGACCTGGCCACAGCCCTGGCAGCCACCGCCGAACTTGAGCACCGCCACGGGACCATCGATCACCTCGACCAGGCTCACCTCGCCACCGTGAGCGGCAAGCTGGGGGTTGACCTCGTTATAGAGGATGTAATTGATGCGATCTTCCAGAGAGCTGTCGACACCCACGCGCGGCAGTTTCGCGTTGGGAGCCTTGATCGTTAGCTGCCCTCCCATCCGATCCTCGGCGAAGTCGACCAGCGCTTCCTGCAGGAAGGGCAGGCTCCGTGCCTCGAACCAAGCGACAAATCCACCGGGAAACTCGTGTTTCTCGTCTTCCTCGCGGATATCGGCATCGCGGCAATAGGCAATGCAGGTCTCGGCACGTGGCGTTCCAGGATCATTGATAAACACGCGAATACCGCGGACCTCGCCATCCTGCTTGGCCAGCAGGCCGGAAAGATACTTCTGGGCAGATTCCGTGATCGTGATCATGCGAGGCTCTCCTGAATCAAGCGAGAATATTCTAGTAAAACGCTCAGGTATTAGCCACCACCAAGCGTGTCCATATCCGCCAAAAAGTGCTCATGAAGATTGCCCTGAACCCGCCGACCCTGCAAAAGTAGTGGGCCCATCCCGGAACCGGTCGCCATGACTACCCTGATAGCCACCTCCGTGGTTCGTGGGAGCAACCAGGGCGAGAGCCATGGGGGCGTTTACCTGATCGACCTCGACAAACAGGACGTGCGGCAGGTCATTGACTGGAACCGCAGCGATATCGACTGGTCTGGCCGGGGCTGGGACAGAGGGCTTCGCGGTATCGCCTTCGACGGAGACACCGTTTATATCGCCGCGAGTGATGAGCTTTTTGCGTATACGACCCGGTTTCAACCCCTGGGCTCCTGGCGCAACCCCTATCTCAAGCACTGCCACGAGATCGCCATCCAGGGCCGACGCCTGTTCCTCAGCTCTACCGGTTTCGACGCGGTGCTCGGCTTCGACCTCGATCGCGGGCTCTTTGACTGGGGACTGCGCGTCGAGGGCAAGGGACCGACGCTGACAACCCGCCTGTTCGATCCCCGCGCCGCAGCTGGCCCCCCAGCCCGCAACACCCTGCACCTGAACAATGTCTACTGTGATCAATCAGGCCTGTATATCGGCGGACTGCGCACGGGTGGCCTGCTGCGTTTCGACGGCAGGCGCATCGGGGTGGTCGCGGAATTGCCCGAGGGCTCACACAATGCCCGCCCCTTCAGCGATGGCGTACTTTTCAACGACACGGAAGCCGATGCCCTGCGTTATTGCTCACGCACGGAGCCAGGCTCGGACCGGGCCTTGGCCGTTCCCGCATACCCGCGGGAGGACTTACAGCAACTGGACGCCGACGCGAGCGGCATCGCGCGGCCGGGCTTCGGCCGCGGATTGTGCGTTTGCCCGGGCGAACTGATAGCCGGCGGCTCGTCGCCGTCCACCGTCACGCTGTACGATCTCGCCGCGAACCAGCGGGTGCTCGCGGTGAACCTCAGCATGGACGTACGCAACGCCATCCACGGACTGGCCGTGTGGCCCTACCAATGACTGCTCCGAAGGCAGCATGCACAGGAATCAGACCTTGAGTGAGAACCCGGATACGCAGGGCGGGGAGCGCGGAGCACCCACGAAGGGCAAACCGATGAGCGCGGCAAATATCGTGGGGAGCGTGCTGTCAGCCGCGTTTGGCGTGCAGAGCTCTCGTAACCGAGAGCGTGATTTCAGCCAAGGAAGCTACCGGCAGTTCATCATTGCCGGGTTGATATTCACCATCTTGTTCATCACCACGCTGGTGGTGGTTGTGAGGATGGTACTGAGCGGCAGGTGAACCCGCCAAGGCGCTCAGTGACCGGAGATCCAGTACACCATAGCCACCACACCGAGGGCTATCAGAAGAACCGCCGCAATGGAGTCTGCGCGACCATCAGCAAGGCGCTCAGCGTCAGAAGTGGTGTCGGTGTGCTGTGGCTTCGCCATCCGGATCTCCAAGGCTTCGGCAGTGTGGTAGGACGCGCGGCAGTATAGCAGCGCCCTGCTGCGTCCGGCAGCAGCGGGAGCGCTGTCGTCGGGCTTATCGTCAAACGTTCTTTATGTATGAAAAAACGCGATTTTACGCGTGGCAGCCATCTGCTAAGGTTCGGCCGCCAGAGCACCGGCCACGAGCAGGCCTGCCGAGGCCCCATCTCAACCCCAGCAGTACCCGAAGCATGTACCGATACGACACTCAGGACCAGCGCATGCTCGAGGACCGGGTCGCGCAGTTCCGCGATCAGACCTCCCGCTACCTGCGCGGTGAGCTGAGCGAAAGCGAGTTCCGCCCGCTTCGCCTGCAGAACGGCCTCTACGTGCAGCGGCTCGCCCCCATGCTCCGCGTGGCCATACCCTACGGGATGCTGACCGCCCGCCAGCTGCGCATGCTCGCGCACATCGCGCGCCGCTACGACAAGGGCTACGCGCATTTCAGTACCCGCCAGAACATCCAGTACAACTGGCCACGCCTGGAGGAAGTACCGGACATCCTCGCCGAACTCGCCACCGTGGAGATGCATGCAATCCAGACCAGTGGCAATTGCATCCGCAACGTCACGGCGGACCAGTTTGCAGGCGTCGCCCGCGATGAGATCGAGGATCCGCGTCCCTGGTGTGAATTGATCCGGCAGTGGTCTACCTTCCACCCCGAATTCACCTTCCTGCCACGTAAATTCAAGATCGCCGTCAGCGGCTCGCGTGATGACCGCGCCGCCGTGCAAGTGCACGACATCGGCCTCGAGCTGCACCGCAACGCAGCCGGCGAAACCGGGTTCCGCGTGCTGGTCGGAGGTGGCCTGGGGCGCACGCCGTTAATCGGCGCGGTGATCCGGGAATTCCTGCCCGCACCCGAACTGCTCTCCTATCTCGAGGCGATCCTGCGCGTCTATAACCGCTTCGGACGCCGCGACAACATCTACAAGGCCCGCATCAAAATCCTGGTCAAGGCACTTGGGGAACAGGCGTTCGCGGCTCGCGTCGAGACCGAGTGGCTGGATATCCGCACCCGCATGGCACCGGTGGAGCCTGCGCAAATAGAACGCCTGCAAGCGAGCTTTCCGCCGCCTGACTACCTCCATCTGGATGCCGATCACGCCGCCGCCAACCTGGCGAAAGAGCGTGCCGCCGACCGCGCCTTCGACCGCTGGGTCGAGCGCAACGTGATGCCGCACCGCCAGCTCGGCTACTCGATGGTGACGATCTCCCTGAAACCCACGGGAATCGCCCCCGGCGATGCCACCGACCAGCAGATGGAGCTGGTGGCCGACCTCGCCGATGAGTTTTCCTTCGGCGAGCTACGGGTCGCCCACGAGCAGAATCTGGTGCTAGCCGATGTGCGGCAGGAGCAACTCCACGAGCTGTGGTGCCGGCTGCGGCCCGCGGGTCTCGCCACCCCCAACATCGGGCTGCTGACGGATATCATCTGCTGCCCGGGCGGGGATTTCTGCTCGCTGGCGAACGCCAAGTCCATCCCGATCGCCGAGGCCATCCAGCGCCGCTTCGACGATCTCGACTACCTGCACGACCTCGGAGATATCGAGCTCAATATATCCGGCTGCATGAATGCCTGTGGCCACCACCATGTGGGGCACATCGGCGTTCTCGGTGTCGACAAGAAGGGCGCGGAGTTCTATCAGCTGCTGCTCGGTGGCAGCCAGGGCAACCAGGCATCGCTAGCCACCATTCTGGGGCCGTCTTTTGCGAGCGATGAAGTTCCGAGCGTGATCGCAACCATTCTCGACATCTACGTCGCCCGGCGCATCGAGGGCGAGACATTTATCGAGTTCGTGCGTCGCGTCGGCGTCGAACCTTTCCGTGAGATCGTCTATGCAAAACCTGCTCACGTCTGAGGGCGAGACCCGGACCGATGACTGGACCCTGCTGCCCCGCGATGTCAGCGCCACGGAGTTGCCCACGGGTGATCTGATCGTGCCGTTTCGCGTTTGGGTCGAGGCACGCACTGAACTCCTGGCGCGCGGGTCCCGCGCAGGAGTGTGGCTAGCCAGCGATGAGCAGGCCGAGGATCTGGAACCGTTCCTGGCAGAACTGGCCATCATAGCCATCGATTTTCCGGTCTTCAGCGACGGGCGTGGCTACTCCAATGCACGAATCCTGCGCGAGCGGCTCGGCTACGACGGCGAACTTCGCGCGGTCGGCGATGTGCTGCGCGACCAGCTGTTCCTGATGCGCCGCTGCGGCTTCGACAGTTTCGCGCTGCGCAGCGACAGAAACGCCGCACAAGCGGTCAGCGCACTCGCGGACTTCCGCCATGCCTACCAACACGCCACGATAGACCCTGGCGTGCCGCTCGTGCGGCGCGACCACTGAGCTGTCGGCAAGTAACCCCGGCGACACCCGAAGGCCCGCGTGGACACCACGTCCGTCACCTTCTCGTTTTTTCTGGTGTTCAGCGGCGCGGCAGTGCTGGCATCGGTGGCACTCTACACGCGCCAGCCCCTGCTTATCGCCTACATCGGGCTTGGTGCGCTGCTCGGCCCGTATGGCTTCGGGCTGATCACGGATATAGAGCTGCTGCGCGATTTTGCGCACATCGGCATCATCTTCCTGCTGTTCCTGCTCGGCCTGGACATGCGGCCGCGCGCACTGCTGGCCACGCTGCGGCAATCGACCCTGGTCACTCTGCTGAGCTCCGTGTGCTTTGCGGCAGCCGGAGCAGCCGTTGCGCTGGCGATGGGCTTCAGCCGGATCGAGGCGCTGATCACCGGGCTGGCGATGATGTTCTCCAGCACGATCATCGGCATCAAGCTGCTCCCCACCACCGTGCTCCACCACCGCCACACGGGCGAACTGGTGGTAGGGGTGCTGCTGATGCAGGACATGCTCGCAATACTCGTGTTGGTGCTGCTTACCGGCAGTCGCGAGGGCGGCTTCGACGCCCGCGCAGCGATTGTCTCGCTGCTCTCACTTCCCGCCTTGATTGCCCTTGTGGCCCTGCTCGTGCGCGTGGTCATGGTGCCGCTGCTGAAGCGCTTCGATCGCTTTCAGGAGTATGTGTTCCTGCTCGCGATCGGGTGGTGCCTGGGACTTGCGGAGCTGGCGTCCTGGCTCGGGCTGTCGCCAGAGATCGGCGCCTTCGTTGCAGGCGTTAGCGTGGCGTCTAACCCGATCAGTCTCTATATCGCCTATAGCCTGAAGCCACTGCGGGACTTCTTCCTCGTCCTGTTCTTCGTGTCGCTCGGAGCGGGCTTCGATCTGCGGATACTCCCGGGCATCTGGATGGGTGCATGTGGCCTGGCAGCCTTGATGCTGGTGTTGAAGCCGCTGGTGTTCCGGGCGCTGCTGGGGCGGCTGAGCGAGACGCCGGCACTGGCCTGGGATGTGGGCTTGCGCCTGGGCCAGAACAGCGAGTTCTCGCTGCTGATCGTCTACATGGCCGCGGCCTACGGCCTGATCGGCAAGGAGGCATCGCACCTCGTGCAGGCCACGGCGATCATTACCTTCCTGCTGTCCTCCTACGTCGTAGTGCTTCGTCTGCCCAACCCGATCGCGATCTCCGACCGGCTGCGTCGCGACTGACACACAACGCTCAGGCCAGCGCGCCGGCCAATTCGATCTCGTTGCCGTCGGGATCCGCGACGAAGGCATAGTGCACCGCGCCTTCGTAACAGCGGCGCTCCTGCACGATGCGCGCACCGGCGCTGCGGCAGGCCTCGATCGCCTCTTCGAGGTTCGTCACCACCACCGTCAGGAAGCGCATGCCGGTGCGCGCATAGGCGCGTTCGGGTGCGCTCTCGGGGATCCCTGCGCCCGGACAATGGATCAGCTTGATGAGCATTCCCCCGGCGAGCAGCCGGTGCTGGAATCCCGCCGGGACCCCCAGCGCCTGATTGCCCGTAGGGCTCGGGAAATCGAGCCGCATCTGGTAGCTGAAACCCAGCACGTCGCGGTAGAAGCGAAGCATCTGCTCGGGGCGATTGGTGACGAGTGCCAGTTCCAGCGCGGGGTTGGCGATCTGCAACATGAGCTGCTCTCCGCAGTCGGTGGCGAGGGCCACATATTGCCCTGATCTGCCCGGGCGCGCGCCACCTGCACCCGACTAGAATGTCGCCATGCAGACAGCAAAAAATCTCTTCGGTTACCGCAAGTACTGGGCCAAGCGCTTCGGCACCGCCCCGTTCCTCCCCATGACCCGGGCGCAGATGCAGGCGCTAGGCTGGGATTCCTGTGATGTGATCCTCGTCACCGGTGACGCCTACATCGATCACCCGAGCTTCGGGATGGCGCTGGTGGGCCGCTTGCTGGAAGCACAGGGCTTCCGCGTGGGGATCATTGCCCAACCAGACTGGCGATCAGCCGAGGCCTTCCGTGCGCTCGGCAAGCCGAACCTGTACTACGGGATCACCGCCGGCAACATGGACTCGATGGTCAACCGCTACACGGCTGACCGCAAGATCCGCTCTGATGACGCCTACACGCCCGGCGCCGAGGCCAATCGCCGACCAGACCGCGCGGTTCTGGTCTACTCCCAGCGCGCTCGCGAGGCATTTCCGGACACCACCATCGTCATCGGCTCCATCGAAGCGAGCCTGCGGCGGATCGCGCACTACGACTACTGGTCCGACACCGTGCGCCGCTCGATACTCCCCGACAGCAAGGCCGATATCCTGCTGTTCGGGAACGCCGAGCGGGCGCTGGTGGAACTTACGCACCGTCTTGCCGCGGGCGAGGCCGTCGCCGATATCCGCGATCTACGCGGCACCGCCTTCATGGTGCCGCGCGACTGGAAACCGGCGCCGGACTGGGCAGAGGTAGACTCCAGCGAGGTGGATGCGCCCGGTCCGCTGATACGACACGCCGACCCCTATGCCATGGAACCCGAGGCTGGCGCTGTCAGGCAGGAGGCAGGCCCCGCCGCTGACGATGTGCAGGTGGTGCGACTGCTCGGACGGCCGGCCCGGCGCCTCGATCGCGAACGCAGCGTGGTGCGACTGCCTTCCTTCGAGCAGGTCAGGAATGACGAAGTTTCCTATGCGCACGCCTCGCGCACCTTTCACGTCGAATCCAACCCCGGCAACGCCCGTGCACTGGTGCAGGCTCACGGCGAACGCGATGTCTGGCTGAACCCGCCGCCGATCCCGCTTACCACACCGGAAATGGACGGGGTCTACGACCTGCCCTACCAGCGTGCGCCGCACCCGGACTACGGCGATGCGAAGATTCCCGCCTGGGACATGATCCGCTTCTCGGTGAACATCATGCGCGGCTGCTTCGGCGGCTGTACCTTCTGCTCCATCACCGAGCACGAGGGCCGGATCATCCAGAGCCGCTCGGAGGAGTCGATCCTGCGCGAGATCGAGGAGATCCGCGATCGCACGCCCGGCTTCACCGGCGTGATCTCGGACCTGGGCGGCCCCACGGCCAATATGTACCGTATTGCCTGCAAGACCACCGAGATCGAGAGCGCCTGCAGAAAACTCTCCTGCGTCTACCCGGACATCTGCGAAAACCTGAACACCGACCACTCCTCCCTGATAGCGCTCTACCGCAAGGCCCGTGCACTCCCCGGCATCAAGAAAGTGCTGATAGGCTCGGGCCTTCGCTACGACCTTGCGGTGCGCTCGCCCGAGTATGTGAAGGAACTGGTGCAGCACCACGTGGGCGGCTACCTGAAGATCGCACCGGAACACACCGAGGAGGGCCCGCTCTCCAAGATGATGAAACCCGGCATCGGCAGCTATGACCGCTTCAAGGAAATGTTCGACCGCTTCTCGCGCGAGGCGGGAAAGCAACAGTACCTGATCCCCTACTTCATCGCGGCCCACCCGGGCACCGCGGACGAGGACATGGTGAACCTCGCACTCTGGCTGAAGAAAAACAGCTTCCGCCTCGACCAGGTGCAGACCTTTCTGCCCACGCCGATGGCGCTCGCCACCACGATGTACCACACGCGGAAAAACCCGCTTAAACGCGTCAAGCGCGACAGCGAGGAAGTCGAGACCGTGCGCGCATTGAAAACGCGCCGCCTGTACAAGGCCTTCCTGCGCTACCACGATGCCGAGAACTGGCCGCTTCTGCGCGAGGCGCTGAAGCGTATGGGGCGCGCCGATCTGATCGGCAATGGCAAGCGCCACCTCGTGCCCTCGTTCCAGCCCGCCGGCACCGGCGATGCGCGAACTGCACCCGGGCCGCGCGGACCGCGCAAGCCCGGAGCGACAGCGACAGCAGCCGCGACGTACCCCGCCAGAACCACGCGATCACCGCGAGCCCGCGGAGTGCGGCCGGCGTGAATCCTGCCGCGACGCCCCGCCAGTATTCCCGTGTCGCGACACGGGTGCTGGGCTAGACTCGCCTCGACTTCACCGATTGGGCTCGCGGATTCGCAGCTGATGGCGCGATTCATCCTCGGACACGCATTACGCTCACTGGGCGACCGGAACAGCCGCGTTCAGCGGTTCCTGTTCCTGCTGGATCACGCCTTCTTCAGTTCACTGTTGTGGCTCATACGACTGCTGCCTCCGTCACCGGCGGCACGTTTCGGCGCAGGCGTCGGCGCGCTGCTGGGTCCGCGCTTCAAGAAAAGCCGTGCGCTGGACGAGAACTTACGCATCGCCCTGCCCGACCTGAGCCCGGCGGATCGTCGCGCCGCCGTGCGCGAGGCGTGGGCGAATGCAGGCGCTGTGTTCGCCGAATTCGCGCACCTGGAGGCCATCGCCGATCCGGGCTCGGGCCGACTGGAAACGCGCATACTCGGGGATATAGCAGCATTCCGGGATGCCACGAAGCCGGCCATCTTCGTGCTTCCGCATCAGGCAAACTGGGAGATGTCGGGGGCAGCGATCGTCGGCCAAGGGGTGCCGCTTACCGCCGTGTATTCCCCACCCACCAACCCCTTCCTCGGGGAGCTGCTGCGCCGCTGGCGGATACGCATCGGGTGCGAGCTGATAGCCCGCGATGAGAGCATGCGCCCGATGATCAAGGCGCTATCGGCCGGGCGTTCGCTGGGCATTGTGATGGATCGCCGTGTCGACACGGGCAAACCCGTGACGCTGTTCGGCCACCCCAAGCCCACAACACTGGTACCCGCGCGCCTTGCGATCCGCTACGGTCACGAACTGGTGCCGGTCCACGTTGAAAGACTAGGGCCGGCGCGTTTCAGGGTGAGCTTCCACGCGCCCGTGACCGTACCTGCTGGAGAGGACGAACTGCAGCAGGCCCAGGAGATGACCGAGCAGCTCCACCGCCTCTTCGAGCAGTGGATCCGGCAGTGCCCCGGCAGCTGGTTTGCCTCCAAGCGGTTATGGCCCAAGGATGTCTACCGGGACGAGCGCGCGGCCTGAGCCGGCAGCAACAGGAGAACACCGAACATGAAAGAAAATCCGGGATCACGCGCCGCAGAGCCCTCGATACGGCTCTTCCGCAACGATTTCCTCGAGGCCCTGACCCACGTGCACCCCGTGGTTCCGCTGCTGTTCTGGTCCCCGGTGGTGGCTTGGCTCCTCTACCGCACGTTCTCGGTAGCGGCACTTCACACGGGAGGGCTGATCCTCGCCGCGCTGGCCGGGTTTGTGGTGTGGACGCTTAGCGAATACCTGCTGCACCGCTGCCTGTTCCACTTCAAGGCAAGCAGCAATGCGGGCAAGTATCTTGTGTTCATGTTCCACGGCGTCCATCACGACGCCCCGCGCGACAAATCGCGCCTGGTGATGCCGCCAGCGGGCGCGGTGATCGTGATGTTTTTCCTCTGGCAGATTTTTGCGCTGGTGGTGCCGCCGCCCTGGCTCGATCCCTTCCTCGCATTCTTTATCGTGGGCTATCTCTGTTACGACTACATCCACTACGGGACCCACCACTTCCCCATGCGGCACCCCGCGCTGCACTTCCTGAAGGTCTACCACCTGCAGCACCATCATGGCGCCAAGGGGCTGCGCTACGGTGTGAGTTCTCCGCTCTGGGACCTGATCCTCGGGACCTACCCGCCGCCGCCGAAATCGGGCTGACGGCCGCCCCGTGCGAGCCCACCTGCGTGGCTGAAAACCTGCTCCTGCCCAAGCGTCTGGCGCGGGCTATGCCTTGGCTCGGGGCGTGTGCGCAGACGCTGGAGGCGGGCCTGCTGCGCGCCCTCGTTGGGCTGCTACGGCTTCTTCCACTCGACTGGTCGTTTGCACTGGCACGCGGGCTGATGCGGCTGCTGGGCCCACTGACACCGATGTGGGACAAGGTGGCCCGCAATCACGCCATCGCC
>CAJADV010000491.1 GCA_903938575.1 uncultured Gammaproteobacteria bacterium | reverse complement strand
GCGCTGGACCCGTCCTTGCCCGTGGTTTGCGAGGAAGGTTCGCAGGACCCGGGCACATCCTCGCGTTTCTGGGTGGTGGACCCGTTGGATGGCACGCGCGAATTCGTGCGTGGCAGCGATATCTTCACGGTGAATGTCGCGCTGGTGGAGGAGGGCAGGCCGGTCTTTGGCGTGATTCACCTGCCGGTGGGCGGACAGTGCTGGTGGGGAGGCGTGGGCATGGGTGCCTGGCGCGACGAAGACCCCGTCAGCGGCGCTCAGTGCTCAGTCGAGGCCTTGCGCATCATCACGAGTCCCTCCGAGCGCGCCGCGAACGCCCGTGGTTTTCTGGCGCGGCTACTGCTGCGGTTTCCCGACGCCGAACTCGCGCAGTTGCCCGGAGCACTCAAGTTCTGCCGTGTCGCCGAGGGGCTTGCCGATGCGTACCCGCGTGCCACCCCGAGCGCTGCCTGGGATATCGCGGCAGGCCACGCCCTGGTGGATGCCGCCGGCGGCGTGGTGCTGGGCGAGGATGGCGGCGCGCTGCGCTACCGGATGACCCCAGGCTGGCCGGTGGCGGGCTTTCTTGCCGCCAGGGATGCGGGGGCTAAATGGTTGGGGGAGCTTGCCCCAGAGGTTGTCCCATAGCGGGCACCCCAAGACGATGGCTTTGAAACGAAACCAAGCGGAGCGCAATGCGAATGAACCAACTGAGCGTGCTGATGGACCTTAGCGGGCGTGTCCTGCTCGGGCTGTACTTCCTCGTGCCCGGGCTGATGAAGATAACGGGCTTTGCCGGCATGCAGGCCTACATGAGCCTGCATGGCGTGCCGTTGGTGACACCTCTCTTGGTAGTGACCATCGTGCTGCAGGTCGGCGGAGGCCTGGCGCTCATCCTGGGCTGGCAGACCAAACTCGCGGCCTTCCTGCTCGCAGGCGTGGTGCTGTTGATCTGCGTGTTCATGCACGATTTCTGGAACCATTACGAAGGCGGCAGCCAGGCGCACGAGATGCAGAATTTCATCAAGAATCTCGGCATCTTCGCCGGCTTGCTGATTCTCGCTTCGCGTGGGGCGCCGCGTGCCTCGGTCGATGCTCGCCGCAGTTGACCCGTCGCAAAACGAAAGGTCTGACCCCCATTCTCCGTCGTTCCGGGGTCCGCGTGATGATGCTCACGCCAAACCACATCGTGCAACCGAGCGTAAGCGGGCCATGGATTCCCCTGCACTTATCTGGTTCAAGCGCGATCTGCGCGTGCACGATCACGCGCCCCTTGCGGCAGCGTTGCGCTCGGGCTGCGTGGCGGCGCTCTTCGTCATCGAAGACGAATGGCTCGCGAGCCCCGAGTGCGATTCCCAGCACCTCGCCTTTGCCCTCGAGTGCCTCGTCGAATTGCGTGCTTCGTTACGCGCGATCGGCGTACCGCTCCTGCTGCGTCGCGGTCGCTTGCCGGACCTGCTGGATCGGTTGCGGGCAGAATTTCCCTTCCAGCGCCTGCTGAGCCACGAGGAGACCGGAAGCGGTTGGACCTATGCCCGCGATCTGCGCGTGGCGCGCTGGTGCCGGGAGGTGGGCGTGGCGTGGGAGGAATTCCCCCAAACCGGCGTGGTGCGCAGGCTGCAGGGCCGTAACGGCTGGGCCGCACGCTGGGAGCAGCGCATGCGCCAGCCAGTGGTGGCAGCGCCGCAGTCACTGCGTGGCGCGCGCGGGCTCGGTGAAGAAGGCGCGATCCCCTCGCTCGCGGCGTTGGGTCTGGAGCCTTCCAGGCCCTTGCCTGCCGCAGGGGAGCGTGCGGGTTCGGCGGTACTCGCGAGTTTTCTGGATGCACGCGGGCGCACGTATCGCTCCAGCCTGTCCAGTCCCTCCAGCGCATGGAGGGGTTGCTCGCGTCTCTCGGCGCACCTTGCCTTCGGTACACTTTCGATGCGCAGCGTGTACCAGCAAACCCGCTCGCGCATTGCTGATCTGCGTGGCTCGGGTGACCTGGGGGAGCGGCGTTTCGCGTGGCATCTCGAGGGCTTTGCGGCAAGGTTGCACTGGCACTGCCACTTCATGCAGAAACTCGAAGACGAACCCGCAATCGAGTTCCGCAATTTCTCCCGTGCGTGCGACGGGTTGCGTGAAGCCGATGTCGACCGGGAGCGCTTCGCTGCCTGGTGCGAAGGACGCACGGGTTTTGCGATGGTGGACGCCTGCATGCGCAGCCTGAACGCCACCGGATGGCTCAATTTCCGCATGCGCGCGATGCTGGTCAGCTTTGCGGCGTACCACCTGTGGTTGCACTGGCGAGAACCCGGCATTCACCTTGCCCGGCAGTT
>CAJADV010000490.1 GCA_903938575.1 uncultured Gammaproteobacteria bacterium | reverse complement strand
GGAAAGGGATCGGCATAGAAAGCTGCGTCAAGGCGTCGGGGATCGAAGCTGCGGACTGTGTCGGGAGCGGTACTCATCAGGGCTCGCATCAGGTGTGCCGGCGCCTAGTGTGCCATCCGCGGCCGGGCTGTGCTTGACCCGGGCCAGTAATGTGGCGAGGATTGGCGGGTATTACAAGAATGTATAAACAACAGCTTCGCGGTAATACGTTATGCACGTGGTGCTTCCGCTCGCTGAACAGCCCGCCGCCTTGCGCTTCGACTACTTCTCCGAGGTGGTCTCCCGCACGTTCTGTCCGATGCACCTCGAGCGGCCACGATCCCAGTCCGGGCCTTTCGAGGCCAGTCTCTCGCTTGCCCGCCTCGACGAGATTGCGTTCAGCGTGATCGGCAGCACGCCGATTGATGTCCATCGTCGTCGCTCGGATATCTCCCGCGTGAGCGAGGCCTGGTACCTGGTGAAATTCCAGCTCGAGGGCGAGGCCCTCATCTGCCAGCGCGAACGCGAGGCACACCTTCGTCCCGGTGACTTCGTAATCTGCAGTACATCCGAGCCCTACAGCCTGCACTTCCCGACACGCTACCGCGAGGCTGTGTTGGCGGTTCCCCAGCACCTCCTGCGCGAGCGGGTGCGGAGCCCCGAGGCATGGCTAGGCAAGCGAATGGCCGCCGATGAGCCGGTGAACGGCCTGCTGAGCCAGTTCGTTATCTCCTTGAGCGACCGACTCGACCGGCTCGACCCTGCCGTCACGCAGCGCCTCGAGGCCAATGTGTTCGATCTGCTGGTGACGGCGCTGCAGTTCGGCCCGGAGCGGCGCCCCGAAGGCGAGGATCTTGCCGAGCAGCATGTGCGCCGTGTTCGCAGTTACATCCACCTGCATCTCGCGGACCCGCAACTCTGTCCGGATCGCATCGCGCAGGCCGAGGGGATCAGCACCCGATATCTCCACATGCTGTTCCGGCGCCAGGGTGAGTCAGTGTCGCGTTATGTGCAGTTGCAGCGTCTCGAGGCCTGCCGGCGTTCTCTGGAGCGTGGTGATCCCAATGGGATGAGCGTGACGGATATCGCCTTCGGATGGGGCTTCAACGACAGTTCGCACTTCAACCGGCTGTTCAAGGCCGCGTATGGCGTCACGCCCAAGGCCTGGCGGCTTGGCGCCCGCGCATGCCCGCAGGGCTGAGCCGGGCCCTCAACCCTGACGCTTGTCGATGACGCGCTTTGCCTTGCCTTCAGAGCGCGGAATAGTGCCGGCGCGGTGCACATGCACGTGCGCGGAGATGCCGATGTAGGACTTGATCCGGTGCCGCAGCACGGCCGCGACGGCCTCGCGCTGGCTGGCTTCCTCGCCGGGTTTGAGTTCAGCATTCACCTCGATCTCGTCGAGGTGGCCATCCTTGCGCAGCTCGATGTAGTAATGCGGTGCGAGTTGGGGAACGGTGAGCAGTTGCTCCTCGATTTGCGAGGGAAACACGTTCACGCCACGAATGATCATCATGTCGTCGCTGCGGCCGGTGATCTTGCCCATGCGTCGCATCGTGCGCGCGCTTCCCGGCAGCAGCCGCGTGAGGTCCCGGGTGCGGTAGCGTACGACCGGCATCGCTTCCTTGGTGAGGCTGGTGAATACCAGTTCGCCCTCGCTGCCGTCGGGGAGCACGGCGCCGGTCTGCGGGTCGATGATCTCAGGGTAGAAATGGTCTTC
>CAJADV010000489.1 GCA_903938575.1 uncultured Gammaproteobacteria bacterium | reverse complement strand
CGGTTGCAGTTCGATGCGGCGAACATCCTGCGCGCAATCGAGCGCCACGCCGCCAGCGATGCGCTGTTCATCCCGATGATGACGCTCGCCGCTCTGGCTGAAATGCGCCAGGGGCACTACGACGTCTCCTCGTGGCGTGCCCTGATTTCTTCCGGCGGTAAAGCTCCTCCCGGGCTCTGGTCGGATATCCGCGCAGCGCTCGGTGATATCGAAATCACCACCGGTTACGGGATGAGCGAGGCCACGGCCTCCACCACCGTTACCCGGCCTGACGATCCCGATGATCGCCTGTTCACCAGCAATGGACGTCTTCGCGATGCCGGCGTCGCGGGCGATCCCGCGCTCGGTGGGCTGCTGGTTGCCTACCGCGTCACGGATCCCCTGACCGGGCTTGCAGTTCCTCCCGGCGAGATCGGCGAGTTCGTGATGAAGGGTCCCTGTGTCACAACGGGCTACTACCGCAAGCCCGAGGCTACCGCCGCGGCACACGATGCTGAGGGCTGGTTCCGCACCGGGGATCTCGGCAGGATCGACGATGAGGGTTATCTGGTGCTCGCCGGGCGTCTCAAGGAGTGCTATCGCTGCGGCGGTGAGCAGGTGCTCCCCCTCGAGGTCGAGGAAACGCTTGCCGGACACCCGGCCGTGGCGCAGGCGCATGTTGTCGCTGTTGCTGATGCCAGGATGGGCGAGGTGGGCGTGGCTTGCATCGTGCTCCGTGATGATTCACACGTGGATGCCACGGAGTTGATTGCGCATTGCGCTGCCCGACTCGCGCGCTTCAAGGTGCCACGCCACGTTCTCTTTCTCCGCTCAGACGAAGTGCCCACCACGCCCACCGGCAGGCCGCGCAAGTTCATGCTTGCCGAACTGGCCGCCCACAGGCTGGGGCTCGCATGAGCGGCATGGGTACCGCCTCGCGGATTGCCGTTGTCACGGGTGCTGCACGGGGCATTGGCGCGGCCATTGCGATGCGCCTCGCGGCCGACGGACTCGACGTGGCGGTGCTCGATATCGACGAGTCGCGTTGCGCCCAGACGCTGGAGGCGGTGCGCGCACTCGGTCGGCGGGCCGCAGCGGTGGCCGTCGATGTGAGCAGCGAGAGTGCTGTGGCGCTCGCTCTCGAGCAGGTGCTCGCGCAGCTCGGGCCACCCACCGCACTGGTCAACAACGCCGGCGTTTTTTTCGAGCGCATGGCGCACCGCACCGGACTCGATGACTGGAACACCGTGATCGACGTGAATCTTCGCGGCACCTTCCTGATGAGCCGCGCCATGCACCCCTTCCTGAAGGCGCAGCCGGGCGGGCGTATCGTGAACATCGCGAGCGTCGCGGCGCTGGGGCACCTCGGGCAGTCTGCATATTCCGCCGCGAAGGCCGGTATCGTCGGTCTCACGCGCACGCTGTCTATCGAGTTCGGTCATCTGGGCGCTACTGTGAATGCGGTGGCGCCGGGCTTCGTACTCACCGAGATGACGCGCGCCACGGCGGAGCGCCTCGGCGTGCCGGTTGAGCAGCTTGTGGCGGATGCGGCCCGGGATGTGCCGGTCGGGCGCACGGGTGTGCCGGAGGATATCGCTAACGCCGTGTCTTTCTTCGTCGATCCCCGCGCGGGCTTTGTGTCCGGGCAAGTGCTTTACGTTGCGGGTGGCCCGCAGGGCTGATTCCACCGCTGCTGCGGGCGATAGGCGTTCTGGCTATAGTGCCTGCGCCCGCTCCGTGGGCGGGAAACGCACAAGGCAAGTAACGTGACACCAAGACTCTTCTCGCCGGTTCGCCTCGGCGACATCGAACTCCGCAACCGCATCCTGATGGCGCCGATGACGCGGGCGCGCACGCCTTCTACCGAACCCGGGGCGGCCAACGCCATGTACTACGCGCAGCGTGCGGGCGCCGGGCTCATCCTGAGCGAGGCCACGCAGGTGTCGGTGCAGGGTCGCGGGGCCTGGGCCACGCCCGGCATCCACACACCCGAGCAGATCGCTGGCTGGCGGCGCGTCACCGATGCGGTGCACGCCGAGGGCGGTTTGATCTTCTGCCAGATCTGGCACTCGGGCCGGGTATCGCACGGTTTCTTCCAGAGCGAGGGCGAACTTCCGGTCTCGTCGTCGGCGGTGAAAGGCGCGATCCGCACTTTCATCAACACCGGTTTCGCGGAAACACCCGAGCCGCGCGCGCTCCGGCTCGATGAAATTCCGGGTGTGGTGGAGCAGTACGCGCAGGGCGCCCGCAATGCGATCGAGGCGGGCTTCGATGGCGTCGAGATCCACGCCGCCAACGGCTATCTCGTGGACCAATTCTTGCGCGATGGCGTGAACCGGCGCACCGACGCTTATGGTGGGTCCGTGGCCAAGCGCTGCCGCTTCCTGCTCGAGGTCACGGACGCGGTGATTGCCGCTGTCGGCTCCGGGCGCACGGCGGTTCGGCTCTCGCCGTTCTCGGTGACCTGGGACTGTCGCGACAGCGATCTCAAGGCCCTGTTTACTCACGCCGCACGGGAAATGAGTAGCCGCGATCTCGCTTTTCTCGAGATCGTCGAAAGCATCAACGAGGCGGCGGATATCAGCTCCGGTGGCGCGACGGCGGATTTCAATATCGACGACATTCTGCGGGTCTATGCCGGGCGATTGGTGATCAACGGCGGCTACGACGCGGCGCGCGCCGAGGCAGCGCTCGCACGCCCGGGGATCGACGCCGTGTCCATCGGGCGACCGTTCATTGCCAACCCCGATCTGGTGCGGCGCTACGCATGCGGCGCACCGTTGAACGAGATGGGCGACCCCGCGGTGGTCTACGGGGGCGGCGAGGCCGGTTACATCGACTTCCCGTCGCTATCCTGCTGAAGCGGCGCGGCTGCCGCCGTTGCAACCGGTGCTGCCGCGGGCAGTACCTCCCGTGTCAGGAACTCGCGAATGGTCTGCGCCAGCTCCGCGGTACTCCCGGGCGAGACGATGTCGCCTGCCAGCACGTGCTGGGACGGATCATTCGAGCGCTCGTAGGCGACGAGGCGCTTGCGAGGTGCGCCCCACTGTTCGAACGCATTGCGCACGGCATCGGGATCAACCACCTGGTCGCGTGGCGAGTAGATCATCATGGTCGGAGTCGTGATGCGCGACTTGTCGATGGTCTCGACCTGTTTCATCAGCCGTGTGAGTTCGACCAGCGCCGACCACGGGTAGTGCCACGACCAGTAGCGCGCCTGCGCATCGTTCATGGGTTTCCAGCTGCGCTCTCCCTCGCCGAACCACCACAGCAGCAGCGGCCCGACCACCGGCCAGTCGAGCAGGTAGAGCGCCTTGTCGGCGGCTTCGAAGTTCGGCGAGATCATCACCAGCGCCGCGATCGACGCGCTGCCCTCGGCATCGGCAAGCCAGGTCGAAAGCGTGCCCCCGGTGGAGGTGGAAATGATCACTACGCGCTCGCCGATGGTGTGTCCTATCGCCAGTGCCTCCCGCGTGTCTGCCTGCCACGCCGCTGCCGTTCCCTCGAGCATGGCCTTGCCGTCACGACCGTGGCCGGTGAGTCGCGTGGAGAAGAGATTGGCGCCGAGGGCGGAAGCTACCTGTTCGGCCAGCGGATGCACCTCCTGGCGCGTGGCCGAATAGCCGTGCAGGTAGACGATTGCGAGCGGCGTGCGTGAGGGCTGTCCGGTGAGCCAGTGCACCGCGCTTTCCGCACCGGGCGTGATGCCCGGTTCGCGGCGCTCGCGCGTGGCGAGATAGGGCTCCACGGCGGACGGATCCGGGGGAAGCGTTACGGCCTGCGCGGCGCAGCAGCAGACGAACATGAGTGCGGCAAGCATTCGCATCGCTGGGTTTTGCTCCGGTTTTTCAGTTGCGGTGCAGCTTAGCATCACGGCTTCTGCGCTCGGGATGGCTCCTCGAGACATGGATCCTGTGATACCCGTCACGCGGCTGACTGATTACCCTGCAAAGTGTCGACTCGCGCACGTCAGGATCGTTTTCGGGCCTTTAAGGTCGGCTCTGCGATATCACCGGGAGATTGCAGCCATGATCACGAAGCACCTGGGTCCTGTTTTACTGGTCTTGCTCGGATGGTGGGCATGGAACGGCCCCGTGGCGGATTGGCGCGAGCAGAGCCTGCAGGAGCGGCTCGCGGAGAACGCGCGAAACATGGCGCTCTGCCTGCGCGGCGAGGCCTTTGCCGCGGGCGCGGGAGCCAGCACCTCGGGTGATCCGAGGACGCTGTGCGCCAAGCGGCACGGCTTGTACCTTCACGAGGGGCAGTGGTGGGCCTATGACCAGACGCGCAAGGTGCGCTACAGCAGCTCCCACGGCTGAGCGGCTGTCCTTGCGGCGCAGCGCCGACCAGTGGCACGATCAACCGATCGTTCATCCTGGAGGTAGCCCATGAAACCCGCTCTGTTTGTCACGCTAATACTGGCCACGAGCCTCGCGCAGGCCGCGCCGCAGCCGGTCCTGATGCAGGGCGCTGCCCTGCACGGCGGGATTTTTGCCGATCCGCGCGCACAGAGCCTGCCCGAGACCAGCGACACCGGCACCGTCACCGCGCAGGATCTGGTCGCCCACGAGAGCGCCGACGGCTGCCTGCAGACCGGTGTCTACCAGACCGGCCGCAACCGTTTCGCGTCGTCCGATCCCTACCCGCACGATGAGTTCATGTACTTCCTGGACGGTGGCGTGACGCTGTCCTCCACCGATGGCACGGTCACGCAGGTGGCCGCGGGCGATGGGGTGATGGTGCCGAAGGGCTGGACGGGCGTGTGGGACAGCCCCGGTTATCGCAAGATCTACGTCATCTACGACTGCAAGACCAAGGCACCCTGAGCGCGCTCAGGCGAGCTGCTCGCTCACGGCGCGCCAGCCGGCATCGATAGCTGCGTCCAGGTAGGCGTGCGCCTCGGAGTCGGCGTTGGCGATGGATATCCTGCCGATGCGGGCCCGTCCCGCGATATGGGGCCCGTTTTCCGGACCCCACTCCGGTGGATCCACCAGATCCACGTATTCATAGGTATAACCGTGCGGCCAGCGGTTCACCGTGATACCGGCAATGTCGCGGCTGGCATCGAAACCATGCGGCCCCAGCATGCCTTTCAGCAGGCGCAGGATGTGGGTCTCGTAGTCCTCGAAGCTCAGTGTCAGCAACTGCGCACGCCCTTGGCGGTACTGCTCGCGCGCGGCTAAACCCGGCACCCTCGGTGTATGCACGAGGTGCATGACGATCGGCTCGTCGGGGTTGGCGCTGAAGGCATAACCGGGAACGCTCACCGGGAAGTCGAGCATGCCGTAGCTGAAGAATTCCTGCGGCGCGCGGAAGGAGTACATGCCGGCATTCGCAGCCGCGCGCCAGTTGGTCAGCGCCACGTTGGTGTAGACCAGCGGCGCCTTTTGCGGCGCGCGCAGCGCCTCGACCTGCGGGGCGGGGACATCGGGGCAGATGTGGGGAATCACGTGGTTCCAGCAGGCGAGGACCACGTGCCTGGCGCGCACCCGCTCCACGGCGCCGCCGCGGGCGTAGCACACGTCCACCGCCTCGCGGTCGGGCAGGTGGCGTACATCGATGGCCGTGGCGTTCAGTCTGATCCGTGTGAGGTTGCCGGGCCGGTCCAGGGTGTCGTAGTGCAGTCGCGCCGTGACGATGTCGTCCATGGTGCTGCCCGATGCGCTGCCGGGCACGAGCTTGCGCACCAGCAACCGCGCCACGCCGGCATTACCTTCGGGGAAATGGAAGATGTAGGGATCGTTGTGCGGGTGTTCGCCGGCGAGCGCCTCATCGAGTCCAAGGCCAGCGGTTCCGGGCATGCCCTCGCGGGTGGCCTCGAGGGCGGAGATGGCGTCGTAACCCACGGCCCAGAGGCCTATCGACTGGTTGTTGAAAAATGCGACGACTTCCTCGGGCATCGCGGCCACGCGCCGCAGGAAATCGTCGTAGGACATCCCGCGCAGCGTGGCGATCTTCTGCTCGATCGACTGGCCCGCGAGCAGATCGCGCTGTTCGTTGTGCAGGCGCAGCAGGGCATCCCGCGCGGCAGGCGGCAAGGGCATCGAAGCGATGATCGCGGCGGCGTCCGGGGCCTCGGCGATGTCGAGCCAGCGCGTCGAGAAGGGGTCCGGCGTGAGCGCGTCGCGCCCGTAGTGCTTGCTGTCGAAGTGCAGCCTCGCACCGAGTTTGTGGCGCTTCGCAAAGTCCTTGTCGTAGTACTGGTGGAACCTTTCGGTGTCGATGCCCAGCGTGCGCAACAGCCCCATTGCCACGCTGCTGTAGGCCGAGGGCGTGTCGATGCTCTGGCTGCCGCCGTAACCGATCAGCGTGCGGTCGCCCACGGTGAATTCATTGCGCTTGGCGTGGCCGCCGAAGTCGTCGTGGTTGTCGAGCACCAGGATGCGCGCGCCGGGAGCGGCCTGCGCGCGATAGAAATGCGCAGCCGACAGACCCGACACGCCACCGCCCACCACCACGAGATCGTAGATGCCATCGATGGCGGCCGCAGGCAGTGCGGCCGCCTTGCCCTCCAGCGCGAGTGCATGGGCCATCTCGAAGGAGCCGGCATGGCTGCCACGCAGCCCGGTGAGGCGCGGTGGGTAGTAGTCGGGGCCGATGGCGCCGGGGTCCAACAGCCCGCGCGCGGCCGCCTCTAGCGGCGAGAGATGGAGCGCGCCGGAGGCCAGCGCAAGTCCCGAGACGAAGTCGCGGCGCGTGATCGGCATGGCCGGAAATCTCCGTGGTATTCTCGGCCCATGGTGTGGCATGCGGCGCCGTTGTCGCAAGCGCTCTG
>CAJADV010000488.1 GCA_903938575.1 uncultured Gammaproteobacteria bacterium | reverse complement strand
GCCTTTCGGTATCACCGGCCTTCGACGAGTACCTCGAAGGCGAGCGCCAGCACGCCCTGTCGTTTCGCAGCAAGCATGAGTACGAAGGCCTGAACGACGAGGCCCTGCGCCAACGCATCGACACCGAACTAGACGATCTGTTCGCGCGTTTCGGCTGGTTGCGAGAGCAGGGTGACACTGCGGCAAGCCCGCAATAAGCGAGGCAATAACCCGCTATTCCACCGTGAGCGCGATTGACGCCAGGCAAATCCGTCAGGCTTGAGTCGAGTACCTACTCCAACTCGTCCAGAAACTGTTGCAAGCGCTCCTGCGCCGTGGACGACTGCTCGATCTCGCTCGCAATGACCGCGAGCGTGGCTTGGCGCGAGGTCTCGCGCTCGAGAATGCCACCGATCAGATCTGCGGCTTTCTCGCGCAGCTCGAGATCCGGCACCGTGTAGCTGCGGCCGAAATTCTCGGCGAATGCGTGACGTAAGGTCTCGATGCAGTCGACGAAATCATCCTCGCGCACACCGGACTGGCGCAGCCGCTCGACCAGCGAGGCAAGCGCTGCCTGCGGGCCGGGGTGGAACTGCCGCTCGTAGTTGCGCTGCAGCCGCGAGATCGCATCGGCAAACTCCGGCTCGGAGTGGCGTACCTGGTTCAGCAGCCGGAAGAGGCTGTCTTCCTTGTCCATCAGCGGGCGCTGGTAGCGCTTCTCGTAGAGCTGCTCGAGCAGCATCACCTGGCTGCGGATTTCCTGGTCGGGGAGATCCGCCATCTCGAGGTAGCGGTAGATCGCCTCGCGCATGTCCATCGGGAAACACTGGAAGCGCGCCACGAAGGCATCGATGATCGGCTTGATGGCCGCGATAAGTTCTTCGGGGGAGCCTTTCTCGCCCTGGATGCAGTCGACGAACTGGCGGTTCAGTTCGGCAAGATTGGCGGCACGCGCCAGCGGTAGCTCGGACTCGGGCGTCTTCAAAAGCTCCATGGCAACACGCGCGGGATCCACGGCAGCCTCGGGAACCTGCGCGCGCAGATGCGCGCCGAAAGAACTCACCGGCTCGCTGGCGCAGAGCTCGTCCATGGCGGCGGCCAGCGCGGTGAAGCAGCGGCTGGCGGGGGCTTCGGGCTGGGCCAGCACCACCGGATGCTGCAGGCGTATCGAGGAGACTACCGCGCGGTCGGCGTTGACGTGACCGAACCACTCGACCGTGGCTTGCAGATATTTCTCCACCGCCTGCGAGAAGCGCTGATACACCTTTCTGGCGGCGTCCATGCCCTCGGAATTGTTCACCAGCACGTGCAGACGACCGGCGTAGCCATTGCGCTTCAGCACACGCGTGAGCGCGAAGGAATCAGTGAGCGAGGTGGGATCGGGCGAGACCACGAGTATCGCGTGCTCTGCCGCCAGCACAAACTCCACCACCGCCTTGCCGATACCGGCTGCCGTGTCGATCAGCAGGTAGTCGAACTGGCTCTCGAGTTGCGCAAAACCGTTCAGCAGCGCCTGCTGGCGCGGGCGGTCGAGATCGGCGTAATCGGCAATGCCCGAGGCGCCGGGCACGACGCACACGCCGCGTGGTCCCTCGACCAGCAACTCCTGCATGGAGAGCCCGCCGTTGAGAAATTGCTCCAGCGTATTCTTGGGCTGCAGGCCCAGCAGGATGTTGATATTCGCGAGGCCCGTGTCAGCGTCGAAGATGCAGACACGGTTGCCCCGCAGCGCAAGACTTACAGCGAGGTTGGCGCTGACGCTGGTCTTTCCCACGCCACCCTTGCCACCGGTCACGGCGATGACATGCGCGCGTCGCGCAGCCGGGGCGGCGGGCGTGCCGTCGCCGAAGATCGGGGTCACGGTGGTCTGCATCGCGGCGTACCGGGCGGTTCAGGACTCGATTCAGTATATGGGAAGTCACCGCCGCAGCGGACGCCCGTGAACAGGCTTCCTCGCGGTCAACGGCAACACACTCAGCGAGCCCGAAATCTCGCCAACGCCAAGGCCCCGCCGGGCGCTGAAAATAAAATGAGTCGGGGGGTTGCCAGCCTCCGGCAAAGCAGGTAGCGTAAAAAAGCCTTCCAGTTACAAGGACGTAACATGGGCCACACGGACAGTGTTTTCCCTGCATCTGCTGACAGCCTCTCGAGCCTCGTGCTGCTCGCGAGATACCATGGCGTTCCCTGCGATCCAGCGTCGCTGCGGCACCTGCACGCCGCGGGTTCCGAGCCCCTCCGGGCGCCTGACCTGCTGCGGGCCGCACGTGGGCTGGGGCTAAAGGCGGGCATCCGGGATTTTCCGGCGCGCGACCCCTGCAGCCTGCCCTTGCCGGCACTGGTCGAATGTCACGACGGTTGCTGGCGAATCCTTGCCCGCAGCGCCGCCGACCGCGTGCTCCTGCAATGTGGCGGCGAGACTGAACCCCGGATCATGGGCGCTCCGGCATTCGCTGAACTGTGGACCGGCCGGGCGCTGCTGCTCACCCGCCGGGGCCTGTGGCAAAGCCACGAGACCCACGGCCTGCGCTGGGTGCTCGAGGCCGCTCTGCCACACCGCCGCGTCGTCCTCGAGATCCTGCTCGCCTCGGTTGCGATCCAGTGTCTGGGCCTGCTGACGCCGCTCTTTTTCCAGGTGACGGTAGACAAGGTGCTCTCGCATCAGGCCATCGGCACCCTGCAGATCCTCGTCCTCGCGTTCCTCGGCGTGGCGGTCTTCGAGTGCATTCTGGGGGGCCTGCGCAGCACGCTCCTCGCCCACGCCACGCACCGCATGGACGCCCTGCTCGGCGCGCGGCTTTTTGCGCATCTGCTGCGCCTGCCACTCGCCTGGTTCGAGGCGCGACGCGTAGGCGATACCGTCTCCCGGGTGCGCGAACTGGAAACCCTGCGCAACTTCGTGACAAGCGCATCGCTCACCCTGTTCCTCGACCTCGGATTCACGCTGGCCGCACTGGGGCTGCTGTTTGCCTACAGCGCCAGCCTCACGCTGGTGGTGATGGCCTCCATACCGCTCTATGCGGTGCTGTCGATCGCCTCGGCGCCACGCCTGCGTGAACGGGCAGAACGCCGATTGCTGCTCGGCGCCGAGAACCACGCGCTGCTGGTCGAGGCCGTTTCGGGCATCCGGACGCTGAAGTCACTGGCCCTGGAGCCTGCGCTCGGGAGGCGCTGGGAAAGCCAGCTTGCGGAGCACGCACAGGCAGGCTTTCGGGCCGCGCACACCGCAGGCTGGAGCACGCAGGCAGCCACCCTGGTGAACCGGCTGGTGAGCGTGGCGCTGCTGTGGTTTGGCGCGCAGGCCGTCATACGCGGCGCGCTCAGCGTAGGCGAACTGGTGGCCTTCAATATGTTCGCGGCGCGTATCGGCACCCCGGTGCTGCGCCTGTTCCAGGTATGGCAGGACTTCCAGCAAGCCCGCGTGGCCACGGCCCGGCTGGCCGACATCCTGCGCGCTCCCGCCGAGGGGGCAGGCGCCGGGCTGCAACTGCCGCCGCTGCAGGGAGCGCTCCGGTTCGAGCAGGTGAGTTTCCGTTATCCGGGCAGCAATACCCCTGCACTGCGGGACCTCGACCTGCATATCGCGCCGGGCGAGGTAGTGGGCGTAGTCGGGCGCTCGGGCTCCGGCAAGAGCACCCTGATCCGGCTGCTGGAACGCCTGCACCCGCCAGAGCACGGTCGCGTGCTCGCCGACGGGATAGATCTTGCCGTTGTCACCCCCGATTCGCTGCGCCGCCAGATCGCGGTAGTGCCGCAGGAGTGCTTCCTGTTCGACGCCACCGTGCGCGAGAACATCGCACCCGATGATCCCGGCATGCCGCTCGAGCGCATCATCGAGGCCGCGCGCATGGCCGGCGCCCACGAGTTCATCAGCGCCCTGCCCCAGGCCTATGACACCCGGCTGGGGGAGCACGGCCGCCGCCTGTCGGGCGGTCAGCGCCAGCGCATCGCGATCGCCCGCGCGCTGGTTCGCGATCCGCGGATTCTGGTTTTCGACGAGGCAACCAGCGCGCTCGACTACGAATCCGAAGCCGCGGTGTCGGCGCGGCTGGGCGAGATCTGCGCGGGCCGCACCGTGATCATCGTGGCGCACCGGCTCTCCGCCCTGCAGCACTGCTCGCGGCTCGTGGTGATGGAGCAGGGTCGGATCGCGGAGTCTGGCAGCAGCCCCGAACTGCTCGCGCAGGGTGGCATCTACGCACGTCTGCACGCGCTGCAGCGCGCCGCCTGAGGACTCGCCGCATGAGCACCATTCGTCGTAAAAACACCGTGATCGAGCCCGCCGCCCGCGAGTTCCTGCCTGCTCTTCTCGAGATGCGCGACCACATGCCCGCGGCGGGCGCTCGCGCGGTATTGCGCAGCGTGCTGGCGCTGCTCGCGCTGTCGCTCCTGTGGGCCTGCACCGCGCGTGTGGACGTGGTCGCGGTAGCTCGTGGCCACGTGGTGCCGGTGGGCGGCAGCAAGCCACTGCAATCGGCCGAGGGCGGCACCGTGACCGAGATCCGGGTTCAGGAAGGCGAGCGAGTCAGCCGGGGCACGGTGCTGCTGCGACTGGAATCGGCCGAACTGCAGGCAGAGCGCGCGCGTCTGGCCGGAGAACTCCACGCCGAGCGCCTGGCGCTTGCCGCATCGACAGCACTGGCAGGCCTGCTGCTCGACCAACACCCCGACGCCGCCGCGCTGCGTCGCGCACTGGACAGCGCGCAGGGCCAGGTCGGCGCCCAGCCGAGCCTGCGCGAACGGGATTTCCAGATCGAGTTGCTCGGCGCGAGCCTGCGCGAACACGGCGAGCGTCTGGCGGCGCTGGACCGGCATGGCGCTGCCCGCGATGCCAACCGCCGCGGCGCGGCTGCCACCGAGCGGCGCCTGGAGCAAACCCTGCCCGTGCTGGAGGAAAGGGCACGCTCCGCCGGAACACTCGCCGCACGGGGCCTGGTATCGCGCGAGCAATTCATGGAGCGCGATCTCGCGCGAATCGCGACCGCACAGGAACTCGCCGCGACCCGCGAGGAACTCACCGCTATCACCGAAGAGCGCGCCGGCATCGCCGCCGAGCGCGCCGCACTCACCCAGGGTGCGCGGCGCGGTGCGCTCGCCGAGGTCGAGCGCCATGCGCGCAGCGTGCAGTCGCAGATGCGTGATCTGCAGCGTCTCGATGAGCGCCTCGCGCGTTCGGAGCTGCGCGCGCCAGTTACGGGGACCGTGCAACAGCTGGCGGTGCGGCATGCGGGTGCGGTACTGCGCCCCGCGCAGACCGCGCTGGTGGTGGTGCCGGAGGACGCCACGCTCGAGGTTGAGGCCTGGCTGCCGGACCGTGACGCGGGTTTCGTCGGGCCCGGGCAGAAGGCCGCCATCAAGGTCGAGGCCTTCGAATTCACCCGCCACGGACTCCTGCCAGGCAGCGTGCGCGCGCTCGCCGCCGAGGCCGAGCAGCGCGAGGGGATGGGGACGGTCTACGCCGCGCGGATGGCGCTGGCGCAGGACTATTTCGACCTGGGTTCCGGGCGCGCGCCGCTCGTGCCGGGCATGTCGGTGCAGGTCGAGATTCATACCGGCAGCCGACGTGTAATCGATTATTTCCTGTCACCGCTCCGGGGCGCGGTGCGGGACAGCCTGAGGGAGAGATAGCCATGGAACATGCTCTAGCTTCAACGCCTGCACCGCTCTCCGGCAGCCGCCGGCAGAGCCACTGGCTCACCGCACTGGAACGCCAGCGCAGCGGCGACACCGAGGCGGCCATACGCGCGCTGGAGCATCATCTCCTGCAGTCACCCGACGATGCGGGTGCGTGGATGAGCCTAGGTACGGCGCTGCGTCGCGCCGCCCGCTTCGACGCCGCGCTGGTGTGCTACCAGCGGGCGTTGCGGCTGTGCCCGCGTGATGCCGGCATCTGGAGCAGCCTCGGGCGCCTGTGGGCCGAACTCGGGCAGTTCGAGCAGGGACTTCGCGCGCACCGGCGCGCGGTGGAACTGGACCCCGCGCGGATCGCCACCCGCATCGACTGCGCCGCTGCGCTGCGCGAGGCCTGCAGACTCGACGAAGCCGAGCGTCTGATCGACAGTTGCCTGCGCCAGGAGCCGGGGCGCCGCGATCTGCAACTCGAGCGCGGCCTGCTGCGCCTGCAGCTCGGGCGGCTGCGCGAGGGCTGGGCAGACTATGCGGCACTCGTCGAACCGCCGCTGCCGCCCTCGCTGGCAGCCATTCCACGCTGGCAGGGTGAGCGCATCGCCGGCAAGCGCATCCTGCTCACGAGCGGGCCCGATGCCGGCACCACGCTGTGGGCGGCCCGCTACGTGGGGATGCTCACACGGCGTGGCGCCGCATGCAGCCTGCTTGTGGAGCCAGCGATGCACCGGGTGCTGGGGGCACTGCCCGCACGCGCTGCCAGTGAACAACAACTGGCGGCTGCCTCCGAGCACTTCGATCTGCGCTGCCCGCTGGAGACCCTTGCCGCGCTGGTGGATCCGCGCGTGGCAACCATTCCCGCTCCCTTCGAGCCAAAACTCGCCGCACCCCCTGCATGGCTGCGCGATCTGGTGACGGCCGACCACCGCGTACTGCACGTGGGCATCGCATGGCATGGCGGTGCCGGAACCCGCGAATCCCCCGTTGCCGCGCCGCCGCTCACGTTGTTCCTCGCGCTCGCGCTGCTGCCGGGCGTGCGGCTCTACAGCCTGCAGCACGATGCGGCCGGCGCTGCGCTGGCCCAACACGGCGGCACCGGGCTGCTCACGGATCTGGGATCGCGCTGCGAGGATCTTGCCGATCTGGCAGGAGCGATGTCGTTGATGGACGTCTG